>JAFDZK010000029.1 GCA_018267005.1 Bacteroidota bacterium | reverse complement strand
TCGCCCGAACAAATGGGCGGCTACGGCGCTGTTGGCGAGGGCATATTTATATACCGGTGATTGGCAAGATGCTCAAAAACAAGCAACCGCCATTATCAGCAATACTTCTGAATACGGTCTGAGTTCGTTGAATACGACTTTTCTTAAAAACAGCAGCGAAGCGATATGGCAATTGCAGCCGGTAAATTTAGGTTGGAACACTCCCGACGCGCAAATTTTTATACTGCGGTCTACTGGGCCTAACGGCTCAACTTACCCGGTTTATTTGAGTTCGTCGCTTGTTAGCGCTTTTGAAAAAGGCGACCAGAGAAGGACCAACTGGATCGACAGCGTCGCCGTTAATAATACCATTTATTATTATCCATACAAATATAAAAGTGCGACCTTGAATGCGCCGGTCACTGAATATACGATGGTATTGCGGCTTGGAGAACAATATTTGATCAGGGCGGAGGCTGAGGCGAATAACAATGATGTTACGGATGCTTTAAATGACTTGAACCTCATCCGAAATCGAGCCGGTCTTTCCAATTATTCCGGGCCCACTGACGAAAACTCAGTTTTGGCGGGAATTCTGCATGAACGCCAGGTCGAACTATTTACAGAATGGGGAAATCGCTGGTTGGACCTCAAAAGAACAAAAAATATAAACGCCGTCATGACGGCTGTTGCATCAGCGAAGGGAACGACGTGGAATGTCGACTGGCAACTGTACCCAATCCCGCTTTATGATATTACGCAAGACCCTAATATTATCCAAAACCCTGGCTATTAACCAAAGAAAGGAGAATAATGAATGGAACAATAACATTTACTTGATCTGGAAACACCAGAGCCCTAACATAATTAAGAATTAACGAACGACGAAATTAAAGAAAATGAAAAATTCAATTTTAATCACACTACTCTTTGCAGCCCTCGCAGTGAGCTGCAAAAAGGAAAAAAAACCGACCGGGCCGATCTTAACGACGACGGCCGCGACTAATGTAACTGCAAATAGTGTTACGACCGGAGGTAATATAACTAGTGATGGCGGTATCGGGGTTACACAGCGGGGAATATGCTGGGCCATACACTCCAATCCTACTGTTGCTGACAGTGTCAGTAAAAATGGTTCGGGCACAGGTAGTTTCACTGTGACTGTCGGTAATCTAATGGCAAATACGACCTATTATTTAAAGGCCTATGCGATTAATGGCGCCGCAACTTCTTACGGAAATGAAATATCATTTGTAACGTCTAAAGGCGCTCCATCAGTTGTCACAACCGTCGCAGGAAGTGTTGACCCCGCTACTGCTTCAGCACCCTGCGGAGGTAATGTCGTCAATGACGGAGGAGCACCGGTAACAGCGAGGGGCGTTTGCTTTTCGACCACTCCGCATCCAACCATTACATCTGCATTAACGTCTGACGGCACGGGAACCGGTTCGTTCACCAGTACGTTAACGCCATTGCTATCAACTCAAACTTACTATTATCGTGCTTACGCCACCAACAGTTACGGTACCGCTTATGGCAATGAATTGAGTTTCACAACAACCTCAACAAATACGGTACAGGATGGCGATGGTAATGTGTACTATACCGTAACTATTGGAACTCAAACCTGGATGACCAGCGATCTCAAAGTAACGCATTATCAGAATGGCGATCCGATCACTAATGGATTTAGCGGTTTTGCATGGAGTACTTCAACAACGGGGGCATATACCTATCCCAACGGTGTAAATAACAATGTAAGTACAAATGGATTGTTGTATAGTTTCTATGCGATCGCCGACACGCGCAATATAGCTCCCAAAGGCTGGCACGTGGCCAGCGACGCAGATTGGCTGACATTGGAATTTGCTGAAGGAATGACGGCTGCAGATACCCTCGCAGCATCAAGCGGCAGTATAAGTGATTTAGGTCCCCGCGGAAGCATAGGCGCCAAATTCCTTAATGGTGGAAGTTCAGGTTTGAATCTTACAAACGGGGGCATCTTGTTCCCTGTGAACGGAGCCTATTATTTTTTTGGCGCTCAAGGCTATTACGCAACGTCCACGATTGTCAAAGGCGGCGGTTCCGTGTGGTATCGGGCATTTAATACCGTTAGCGGTAATTCTGGACCAATCGCAAGGAACTATGGAAATTATGCGATGTCTGTGAGATGTGTTAAAAACTAGTCCTGATTTAATATAGCACGACTTGCGATCACAGTCGTGCTATATTAAATACTTAAATTTTTTAAAAATGAAACTCACTATAATTTTAATATCAGCTTGGCTTCCAGGGGCAGTTTTTGGCCAATCGGCATCCGTTCCACCTTTAAGAGATAGCACATCTGCAGGAATAAGATTCCTTTCAGGCTTGTCGTGGCAGCAAATCATGTCGAAGGCAAAAGCCGAGAATAAATACATATTCCTGGATTGTTATGCGACCTGGTGTGGTCCATGTAAACGAATGGATAGTGAGGTTTACCCGCTTAAAGAAGTCGGGGACTTTTATAATGCCAGGTTTATATCGGTAAAAATGCAGATGGATACATCACCAAAGGATGACAGCCAGACAAAAGCGCGGTATGCGGACGCAAATTGGCTGAAAAATACCTATCCTATACAAGGTTATCCTACATTACTCTATTTTACTCCTGATGGTAAAATTGTAAGGGACGATTTGGGCGCTATTGATGTTGCCTCACTTATTAACCAGGGCAAAAATGCACTTGATCCCAAGACCAATTATTATTCATTGTTGAAAGAGTATGAAAATGGGAAGAGAGACATGGGTGAAATGGCATTCCTGGCCCAAACTGCCCGTGTATTAATCCAGGATACTGCTACATCAAGGAAAGTATCGAATGAATATATACTTCATTTGAGCAAGGATAACTGGATGACCCCTGACAATATAACTTTCATAAGAAATCAAACAAAAAATTCAGGTGATATAGGTTTCAGGCTTATCTATAAGAATTCCGACAAAGTAAATGAAATTATGAAAGACGATACCTATTCTCAAAAAATGGTATCGAGTGTTATATATAACGAAATCATAAAACCTGCCCTAAGTGTTCCGGCTTCCAATGGAAGTACGAAGAAAGACTGGTTGCTATTGGGGAAAAAGATCAGCAAGGAATATGGTTCTTATTATGCAAACAGGACAATTCTTGGCGCAAAAGCTGATTTGGCAGCAAAACAAAAAGATTGGGCCGATTATGCAAAATACCTGGATGAATTTGAATTGAAATTTGGATCAAAAGACGCACCTGGATTGGATTTGCATTTAAATAATGTCGCGTGGATGATATTCTTACATGGTCAAAATAATGACGAACTTAAGAATGCCTTGACTTGGAGCGAAAGGGCGGTTATGTTAAATCCGATCCCGAATTGGATGGATACTTACGCCAATATTTTGTACAAGCTTGGCGAGAAGGAATCAGCGGTCAGATGGGAGAAGATCGTTCTAAAATTGGCCCCTGATTTCAAAGACGCCCAGGAAAACTTACGAAAAATGGAATCAGGAACGCCCACCTGGACCGGCGATTAATGGACAGTTCCCATTTCTTTATTTATGATATTATTTCCTATGAAAAAAATAGCCATCCTGGCCACGTTGTTGATCCCTCTCAACCTGTTTGCACAAAATACAAATCCAGGCAAACCGCCAATTGATTTTAAAACATTTAAGAACTGGGCCTCTGTTGGAGATGGAACGGTCAGTAACAACGGGAGATTCATTTGTTACACTATTCGCCACTCGGGGGATGGCGTAAACAAGTTGATAATTGAAGCTGCCGATTGTAACTGGAAGGAGGAATTCAGAGATGGATATAGTCCGAAATTTACTTCCGACAACTTCTACCTGATATTTCAGTTGCCCGGTGATACTTTGGCATTACTGAACCTGGATACAAAACAGGTTAGAACGATCGCGCGGGTGAAGGATTTTCAAGTTCAGGAATACGACCAATTCCATTTCATTATTTATCGCCAGCCGAAAACAAAGTCTTCACTAATAGTGTATGACCTTCGATCCAATGAGGAGCGACGGTATGATAATACCACTGACTTTCTCGTTTCACCGAATGGTAAAGTGCTGCTGATGAAGGTGGATTCAGGACCTCGTGTTGCACTTAAAGTCAAAAAATTACCGGAAGATAAAATAACAACCATCTGGACGAATAACGAAGAAAATATCAATCCTATCAACTTTGTATTTGATTCCGGCGCTACGCAAATAGCTTTTTTGACGGAACAGCATGCCGGTATAAAGCCTTTTTATAAGTTATGGTATTGCAAAACTTTCGATGGCCACGCACTAAAAATAGGCGATAACGAGTCAATGCCCTATAAAGCTGATTGCAAAATGACCGATAAACCTTTGAGCTTTAGCCCGGATGGCAAGCATATCTTTTTTTATTTGGAAGGTGAGGAACCCAGGATTTCGAATAACAAGGGCGTCCAGGTTGACGTTTGGAGCTATCGCGATCCAGTATTACAATCGATCCAGCTCGAACGGAAAAATCGGAATGCTGTCTATTTGTGTAGTTTTAACCTGGATAATAATTCGGTTATTCAACTTCAAAATGGCGGCGAGGAAATTATTGCTAAAAGTAACGACTATGTCCTTGCGTCAAAATCAGGCTATGCTGCTTCAAATGCTTCTGAATACTTTTGGAATGATTCAGCTAAATTTGATTATTACCTCATATCTACCAAAACGGGCGAAAGGAGACTGATTGAAGGGAACTGTATAAATCGTACAGGCGCCCCAACGCTTTCGCCGACAGGTAAGTGGATCATATACTATGATTTTGTCGCAAAAAACTATTTCAGTTATGAGGTAGATTATCACAAACGCAGAAAGCTGTTTCCGGAAAAACACGTAGAATTCACAGACAAGATAAATGAAACGCCTGAAAAGGTAATTTCCGCAGCTCCGACGTGGATAAATAATGATTCGCTTGTTGTCATTAGTGACAATTATGATTTATGGGAGGTCGACCCCGCGTGTCGGCACGATCCGATCAATTTAACTAATGGTTACGGGCGGCGGCATCATATAAAGTTTCAGGTAGCGGATTGTGGTGAAACGGGTGAACAGGTATCCGGGCTAACCTCAACAATGTTGATTTCTGCTTTTGATACGGAAACAAAAAATAACGGCTTTTATTCCATAAAGCCGGGCATTGCTCAAAATCCTGGCATCTGCAGTATGGGGCCGTTTATGTTCGGATATTTTGATGGATATCATAATGATCTTTCGTTAATAAAGGCTAAAAAAAACAAATCCTTTTTAGTGATGCGGATGAGTGCGTCAGATTCACCCAATTATTTCTTTACTCATGATTTTAAAACCTTCGTGAGATTGACAGACCTTGAGCCCCAGCAACAGTATAATTGGCTGTCAGTTACGTTGGTACATTGGCAAATGTTTGATGGGCATCGGGGCACAGGTATGCTGTATAAACCGGAAAATTTTGACAGCAGGCGAAAGTACCCTGTAATTTTCGATTACTACGAAGATCGCTCGCGTGAATTAAACGTTTTTATTAAACCCGCTCTGAGTGCCGGTCGCATCAATATTCCCTGGTTTGTAAGTCGCGGATATATTGTTTTCGTACCTGACATTATGCACAGGAGAAGTAGTGAACCTGGTCCTACAGCTTACAACGCCGTGGTTTCAGCTGCAAAATACTTATCAAAATTTCCCTGGGTCAATTCTAGGAAAATGGGCATCCAGGGGCACAGTTTTGGTGGGTATGAAACCTATTACTTGGTAACGCATACCCATATTTTTGCAGCAGCTTGTGCCGTTTCCGGATTTGCAGACTTGCCAAGCTGGTATGGATCTGCTGCGAGGGGAGGCTACCCGATCATGTGGGCTGAGGAGTCACAGGGCCGCTTGGGGGATGCGCCCTGGCAAAATCCGGCACTCTACATCAGAAATTCCCCGATATTTCGGGTGAACCGCGTCACAACCCCTTTGTTAATGATTAACAATAAAGATGATGACGTTGTTCCGTTTAGTCAGGGAGTTGAGTTTTTTACTGCGATGCGAAGATTGGGTAAAAAGGCATGGATGCTGCAATACGATGGTTCTGCACATGCGATCAATCAAAGTGAAGATTTTACTATCCGAATGGATCAGTTTTTTGACTATTATTTAAAAGGAGCGGTAGCGCCAAAATGGATGGTCGAGGGAATACCCGCAAAAATGAAAGGTATTGACGACGGTTTAAAGCTGGAGCCACGGAGTGTGGCTCCCGGCCGGGGTGTTACGTCCGGAAAAAAGTTGACAAATTTCTAATATAGATATACAATATGTCCTACACTAAAAAAAGTTGTCAAAATCAAATCATCATTTATAACAACATGAAAATTAAAACTATCTCCGTATTTGCGATTTTAGTATTGATCGCGATGACTCTTTTCGCTCAAGAAAAATTCTCAGGCCAATGGACTATCAACACAGCTAAAAGCGATTTTGGCGGAGCGCCGGCATTTACCATGCCTGCTTCGATCAATCTCAATCAAAAGAACGACTCGCTTTTAGTTGAGTTTAACGGTGCTGATCGCAATGGACAGGCTTATACTGCCAGCGCTCGTTATAAACTGGACGGTACGGTCGTAGAAAAAACAACCGTGGAAGGCGGGAAATTGAAAGCCTCCATGAAATGGACAGGTGACCACAAAGGTTTCATCAAAAGCCAGGAATATTTTTCATCGAGCGATGCCGGCAAAGTCTACCGGAGCGTAAACGAAACCTGGAAGGTAGCTCCTGATGGAACTTTAACGATACAGCAAAACACGCGGATAGCCGACAAGCCGGAATCGAATTACATCATAAAAGCAGTATATCAAAAGCAATAATCAATGAAAAAGTTATTGCTTGTTATTGCCTTTTTTGTCTTTTTCGTAGCGGCCCAAGCGCAAATTCTTCGGCCGGTACGCTGGAGCTATGCCGCCAAAAAGATTAGTGCTAATGAAGCCGTTATTTTTTTAACGGCAACTATCGAAGATGGCTGGCATATATATTCTGCCAACCAAAAAGACGGGAACCGGTAAAGACCTCCTTCTTATTTAAGCCGTCAGCGGCTTATGTTTTGGAAGGCGGGATCATGGAGCGGCAACCACTCACAAAATATGAAAAGGCTTTTGACATGGATGTGAGCTACTTTGAGAAGCAGGTGATCTTTCAGCAGAAAATACGGCTCAACACGAAGCAACTCATCGTGAATGGCAGCTTAAAGTACATGGTTTGCAATGACCGGCAGTGCCTGCCTCCCGAAACGGTAAGCTTTTCCATACCGGTAGAATAGTTATAACTAAAGATGAATTCTTAAGTAAATGAGAGATGAATAAGCATTATGTGTTGACCTTGAAGGCAGAAGAAAGGCCGGGCCTGCTGCACCTCGTGACAGGCATCTTAAACAGGAAATTAATACCAATACTAAGCTTAACGGCTGCCCCGACGGATATTCATAACATCATTTTGATCAGCATGGAAATTAGCGCTTCTGAAAAAGCGCTTGAGCCGTTGGTTGCTAAGCTGGAGAATATCATTGAAGTTTTCGCCGTTGAAGCCACTCCTTATTCAGCGGCAGTTTGCCAGCGGTCAGCTTATTTCCTGCTAAGCCGGGAATTTATGAGCAGTACAAAATCGTCTGTCGTGAACCGCTGGGAAATGCAGTTGGTCAACCTCTATGAAAACAAGGTTTTGTTTGCCAAATCGGGCAGTGAAGCAGTTATATGCAGGGTATACAATGAATTGGAGGGGCCGTATCTGCTGGGTTTTAGCCAGACCGGGCTTATCGCTGATACCAAACTGATTGGTGAGGACCAGTCATCGGTCATTAATTGGCTGGCCGCCTGACAGCCAATCGTTAACATTAACCCTGCTATGGATCAATTCACCACTTTATATACCGACATGCCTGATAAATTGAAGCGTGGCTTCAGCGCGCAAACGGATAGCCTTTGGCGGCTCATCGGCAACACACCGCTGCTGGCCATCTATTATTCCTGGAAAGGCGGCCCGGCGCAGCGCATCCTGGTGAAATGTGAGCAGTATAACCTCACGGGCAGTATCAAGGACCGCATGGCTTTGTATATTTTACAGAAGGCAAAGGAAATGGCGCTGATCAAGCCCAATGAAATGATCGTAGAAGCCACTTCGGGTAATACAGGAATTGCATTCGCGGCGATTGGCAGGGCGCTCGGCCACCGGGTACGCATCATCATGCCGGACTGGATGAGCGTGGAAAGACGGTCGCTGATTAAAAGCTTTGACGCGGAAATCGAGCTGGTGAGCAAGGAACAGGGCGGCTTTAAAGGCAGCATCTGCCGGGCCGAGCACTTGGGCACTTTTGAAAACGTATTTCTGCCCCGGCAGTTCGAAAACCGCTTTAACGTGGAGGCGCATGAGCAGACCACCGGCCGGGAGATCGGTTTTACGCTCATGCTGGAAAATATCAGGCCGGCCGCCTTTGTAGCCGGTGTTGGCACGGGCGGTACGGTCATGGGTGTCGGGAACAGCCTGCGCTTCATGTTCCCGGAAATCACCATACACCCGCTCGAACCCGCCGAAAGCCCGACGCTGACGACCGGCTACAAAACCGGCAGCCACCGCATACAAGGGATCAGCGATGAATTTATTCCTGCTATCGTTGACTTAAAATCTTTGGATTCGGTTGTCCAGGTATCGGACGGCGATGCGATCCTTATGGCCCAAGCCCTGAGCCGCGCATTGGGCCTGGGCGTCGGCATTTCATCCGGTGCCAACTTTATCGGCGCGGTCAAGCTGCAACGGCAAAAAGGCCCCGGCAGCGAGGTGGTCACCGTATTCCCGGATGATAATAAGAAATACCTCAGTACCGCGCTGACGGGTGAGGAACCTGTTAAGGATGGTTATTGCTCCCCGGCGATCAGCCTGCTGCATTACGAAACTTTAGAACGCGCGGTTTGATATGAGTAAGATAAGACTGACCGGGTTGCTGCTTTTTTTACTGTTTTCACTCAACGGCAAAGCAACTGCTGTACAGGATACGGCCGGCCTGACCTTTATGGCCATACAGCCGGTCAAAAAAACAGCTAAACCAAAAGATACGCCCATCCCGTCAAAACAGCCGTCTCCCTTACTGCCGGTTTTTATCGCAGGCTTTCTCGGCGGCCTGGCGGCTTTGCTGATGCCCTGTATTTTTCCCATGCTGCCTTTAACCGTTGGCTTTTTTACCAAAAGACAGGAGAAGCATGGTAAAGGGGTACGTGATGCTTCGCTCTACGGCCTGGCGATCATTTTGATCTACGTCGGCCTGGGTATGCTGGTAACGGTTTTGTTCGGACCGGCTGCGCTGAACCGGCTGGCGACTAACGGTATTTTCAATTTTTGCTTCTTCCTGTTGCTGCTGCTTTTCGCGGCCTCGTTTTTGGGCGCGTTCGAGCTGACTTTGCCGAATAAGTGGATCAACAACGCGGAAGCGCATACCGGCAGTAATGGCTTTGCGGGCATCTTTATGATGGCGGCCGTGCTGGCTTTGGTAAGCTTTAGCTGCACCGGGCCGATCATCGGCACCCTGCTGGTGCAGGCGGCGACCTCGGGTTTTCGCATGGGGCCTGCAATCGGTATGCTGGGCTTTTCGCTGGCATTGGCCTTGCCTTTCGTATTATTCGCTTTATTTCCTGCCTGGCTGCAGAAGCTGCCCAAATCCGGCGGCTGGATGAATACGCTGAAAGTATCGCTGGGTTTTATCGAGTTGGCGCTGTCGCTTAAATTTTTGTCCAATGTCGACCTGGCCTATCACTGGCACTGGTTCGACCGGGAAGTTTTCCTGGTCGTCTGGATATTGATCACCGGCTGTTTTGCCTTGTACCTGCTCGGTAAATTGCATCTGGCCGACGGAGGCGAAAGCGCCATTGGCGTTCCCCGCCTGTTCATGGGTATCATCGTCGGCGCGTTAAGCCTGTACCTGGTTCCGGGCTTATGGGGCGCGCCGCTCAAAAGCGTCGCCGCCTTTCTACCGCCACAGGATACACAAGATTTTGACTTATATACGGCGCTACAGACGAAAGCTGCTCCGCCCGCAACCACCGTAAAATATGCAGACCTGTTCCATGCCCCGTTAGGATTAAGGGCATTCTTTGATTACCAGGAAGGTCTGGCTTATGCCAAAAAAGTACATAAACCAGTACTGATCGATTTTACCGGGCACGCCTGCGTCAATTGCCGGAAAATGGAAGCCGACATCTGGCCCGACCCGAAGGTACTTCCGCTGATCCGTGACCGTTATGTGCTGATCCAGCTTTACGTGGATGATAAAACTACTACTGCAGGCGATACAACCATTGGGGATGTCAACAGCGGACTACAGGCGGCGAAGTTCAACAGTAACAGCCAGCCTGACTACGTGCTGCTTGATCCCGCAACACAACAGCCCCTCGTTTCCTCCCAAGGCGCGGTCTATGATGCCCCCCAATACGCTGCCTTTTTAAGTGAGGGCTTAAACAAATTTCATAACCGTTGACCTATGCGCAGTAAGATTATATTCATAGTTACGGTATGCTTGTCTCCCTACCTTTGCAGGGCACAGGAAACGGCGGCGATAACCATCGGCGACAGCTCCGGCGTGACGATCAGTAAATACATTTACGGGCAGTTCGCCGAACACCTGGGCCGTGGAATTTATGACGGGTTTTATCGCGATGGCCATATCCGGACGGATATTGTTAACGCGCTCAGGGAAATTAAGGTTCCCGATCTCCGCTGGCCCGGCGGTTGTTTTGCCGACCAATATCATTGGCGGGACGGTATCGGGCCGAAAGAAGAAAGGCCCAAAACAGTCAACACGACGTGGGGGATGGTGACCGAGGATAACAGCTTTGGCACCAATGAATTCATGGAATTGTGTAAAGAGATTGGCTGCGAACCCTATATCGCCGGCAATGTCGGAACCGGTTCGCCGCAGGAAATGAAAGACTGGATCACTTATCTGAATTATGACCATCATTACCATGTGAGCCTTTGGGGTGTCGGCAATGAAAGCTGGGGTTGCGGCGGTAATATGACGCCGGAATATTATGCCAATTTATATAATCACTTCGCTGCCTTCCTACCGGATTATCCGGGTTCGCACCTCAAAAAGGTTATCAGCGGAGCAAACGGTGATGACTATCACTGGACAGAGGTAATGATGAAACAGGTCGGTCCGGACAATGCCTGGGGGCTTTCACTGCATTATTACACGTTCCCGACCGGCAAATGGAAACCGCGAGGTTCAGCCACACATTTTTCGGAACAGGAATACGTGCATACGCTGGTGGAAGCCGAAAACATCGATACCATCATCGCTCACCATGAACGGATCATGGATCGATACGATCCGCAAAAGAAGCTGGCTCTCATGATTGACGAATGGGGTGTCTGGACCGATGTGGAACCCGGCACACCGGGTTACGCCATGTACCAGCAAAACAGCCTGCGCGATGCGCTGGCGGCAGCAACTACACTGAACATTTTCAACAACCGGGCTGACCGGGTGCGGGGGGCAAACTTAGCCCAAGCTGTAAATGTGATCCAATCGCTGATTCTGACTAAAGGCGATAAGATGATCAGGACTCCTACCTATTGGGTATTTGATCTGTACAAAGACCACCAGGATGCAAAACTCTTGCCTGTTCAAGTGCAAAGCCCGCTTTATAACTACGGTAAGGATACGGTTAAAGCGGTCAACCTGTCTGCATCGATCAAAGACGGTTTGACGCATGTTACGCTGGTCAACCTGGACGCACACCAAAGCATCCGGGTTAATGCGCAAATCAAGGCGCAGGGCCAGCTCAGCGGGCAGATCCTGACCTCAAAGCATTTCACCGATATCAACACCTTCGGGCATCCCGAAACGGTAAAAATCGTACGGTTTACCGATGCAAAATTGAACAACAACGAATTAACAGCAAACCTGCCGCCGATATCGGTGGTGGAATTAACCATAAAACCATAATAAATAAACCCAATGAAAAAAGCATTACTGATCGCCATAATGACCTGCAGTGTCATCATCGCTAAAGCACAAACAACCAATACCGCGGTAACCGAGCATGACGCTGCGGTCAAGGCCAAAGACGCAGACATCAAAACCAATATTATTGACCCAGCCGAACAGGATGCCGGCAGCGAAACGCCAGACTGGAAGGCGCTGACGCAAACCATTACGCAAAAATACGATGCAACAACCGCCGACCGTACAATAACCAAGGCGAAGATATATTACTACTATAATAAAGACTGGCCGGCTTTCTGCGACGCTATCGTGCATTACACCGACAATTTCGAATTAGCCAATGACTACCCGCTGCTGAACAAAAATGCGGGCATGATCCTGAAAAACAGCAACGATGCCGCGCAATTGAAGGAAGCGCAAAAATGGGCAAAAGCTGCGTTGGACAGCGATCCCAATAATGAGCAGTACAAAACGACTTACCAGGCTTTAAGTGCTAAAATAAATAAATAAATGCCGGTTCATTTATTAAGCGGATAGAATTTCAATAGCCAATACCCTAAAATGAATACCCTTATTGCCGAACCCGATAACGCTATCCGGAAAATTTCGGGCAACCACTTCCGCCTGGTACGCCTCTTACCCGTGCAGCTCACCCAATTACCCGCGAGTACCCTGCAGCTGAAACAATTGCGCATGATGGCGCAAGTAAGGGACCACGAACTGTTCGTCAGGGAAAGCGCCAGCGGCATATCGGCATTTATGGCGCTACAATTCACACCCGGCCACGACAGCAGTATCCGGTTCCTCCTGATCAAATACTTCGCCACCGACCGTTTCGCGTTGCATGACCGCGCCGCAGCCCAAATGGAAGAAACAGCAACCCGCATAGCTGCCGAAGCCGGCTGCACCGCCTTACTCGTCCGCGCCAACGCGCTGAACGCTGCCGCAACAAAGTTTTACCGCGAACGCGGCTACGCCCTCAACGGCCAGGTCCTCATCAAATCATTAACATGAACGGCCATAAACTCGACGAGATCGACATCAAGATCCTCAACGTGCTCCAGGGCAACGCCCGCACGAGCTACAGCAAGATCGCTGAACAGGTCAACATGAGCCACACTCCCGTCATGGAACGGATCCACAAAATGGAGCGCGCCGGCGTCATCCAAAACTACCTGGCTACGCTCGACCGGCAAAAGATCGGCAAACCCGTACTCGTTATCCTATCGCTCAAGATCGATCCGCAAAACGAAACGACTTTGCGCGAATTCGAATCCGCCATGAAACTATTGCCCGAAGTACAGCAAATGTGGGTCGTATCCGGCAACTGGAACTTCGTGCTGCACGTCAGCGCCAAAGCTCCCCAGGATTATTTTGTCTTCCTGATGGAAAAGATCAGCATCCTGCCCTTTGTCGGCCAAACCGAAAGCGCCTTCGTGCTCCGGGACAGCAAAGCCTATACGCCCTATATCCTGGATGCAAAATCACTTTGATCATGGCCCTCAAAATGCAAATTCACCGTATTGCTAAAAATCCGCAAACAAGCCGCCAAATAGCTGAAATTCGCGCAAGATCAATCATGAACCCGACCACGGATAACTGTAAAATAAGCGGCAGCACGCAGGTCCAGAGCCTCTGGAAACTGATCGGCAATACGCCCTTTATTGCTATCAGCTACAGTTACCGCGGCGGCGCGCCGCGCGAGATCCTGGTCAAGTGCGAGCAGTACAATATGACCGGCAGTATCAAGGACCGCATGGCGCTCTATATCCTGCAAAAAGCCTGCGAGCAGGGGAGGATCAGGCCCGGGGATACGATCGTGGAGGCCACCTCCGGCAATACCGGCATCGCCTTTGCCGCCATCGGCAAAGCGCTCGGCAACCGCGTGAAGATCATCATGCCCGACTGGATGAGCCTGGAGCGCCGCGCGCTGATCAAAAGCTATGGCGCGGAAGTCCAATTAGTCAGCAGGGAAGAGGGCGGCTTCCTAGGCAGTATTCAGATAGCCGAGGCTATGAGCCATTACGACGGCGTCTTTCTGCCCCGCCAGTTCGAAAACCTGTATAACATAGAGGCGCACGAAAAAACCACCGGACGGGAGATCGGCTATTCGCTGATCCTGGAAAAGATCACACCGGCCGCTTTCGTAGCAGGCGTCGGAACCGGCGGCACCGTTATGGGCGTCGGCAAATTCCTGCGCACGCTCTTCCCCGGCATCATGGTCCACCCGCTCGAACCCGCCGAAAGCCCGACACTATCGACCGGTTTCAAGAACGGGCAGCACCGCATCCAGGGCATCAGCGACGAATTCATCCCGGACATCGTCGATCTGGCGGCACTAAACAAGACCGTACAGGTGCACGACGGCGACGCGATCCTGATGGCGCAGCAACTGGCCGGGCAACTCGGCCTGTCCGTCGGCATATCCTCCGGCGCTAACCTGGCAGGGGCGATCATGCTGCAGGAGCAGCTTTGCGGCGCGCCGGTGGTGACCATTTTCCCGGATGACAACAAAAAATATTTAAGCACCGACCTGTTCAGGGAAGAACCGGTGCGGAGCGACTATATCAGCAAGGATGTGCGGCTTATCGCACAACGGCCATTAAGTAAAGTGTGAGATGGCGACGGAATTGATCACGAAGACGGAACACGAGCGCATCCTCGCCAGGATCGATGCGCTGCCTCCAGGCGAGGGGCATGTATATCGCAGGACGCTGGACGATCTGTTCCAACAGTTTAACAGCCAGCTCAAAGCCGTGTTCGAGACGATCAAGGCTTACCGCGAGGTACCCTACATGGTCAATAAGCGGCAGCCGCCGGCAAATAAAAAGAAATACGTCCGCGCCCGCATGCGGCCGGGAAAAAGAGAGGACCGATAAAAATGGGAACTGCTTTTTGGATCGGGCTGTTGCTGATCGGCATCTTTACGGTAAGATGCTTGATTTGGCTCATCAAAGATTTCCGCAATGGCGGTCAGTGAAAAATGAACCTGCTCATCGCATCGTTTGTCCTGTTCAATGCCCTGCTCATTTATGAGCTCAACAGGAAAAATAAAAGACGCTGAGCCAAAATATTACGCTTTGTTCTTTATCGTTTGCTTGTTCGTAAAATAAGATCAGTTAATAATGTAAGAAGAGCGCCGCCCGTTTGAGGCGTCATGCGGGCCGCTTAATGTTTTTGAGGTTTAGTTGGCCTTAAATTGGTTTAGTTGAAAGTGCATACCCCTTCATGGGGGTGCACTTTTTTGGCTTCTTTAAAAAAATGAATTGAAGCACGGGCAATTGATTTATAATCAATGCCTTGCGCAAAGAACCTTAGTTAACAGAATTTATCACCTATATTTGAATATGAAATGAATAACACCTGACATATAAAACATTCAACCATTAAAGCGTTCACTGCGCTTCTCTCTGGATAAAACTGCTAAATTTTAAAAGAAGACGAGAAACAAGTGGAACGCCACACAAAGCGTGTGGGCGTCCCTCTCTTGTCTTCAGGGTATTAGCAGTACCTTTCCAGATTAGTCATGGGATTCCCCACGCCTCTTTCGCTAAATCAAAATTTTCCCGCAGCAAACACGAGCCGAAAATCGCCGGCCGGTTACGCTATTCGCATACGCCAAATGTAGATTTGGAAAAGGTGTGAAAACCGTAAGAAAACGCTTATAAACGTTTTTATGCGCGTCGGGTGTACCCATCATGACTATGAACACAGAAACCGAATACCTTAAATCCATCGCGGAAGAAATCGCCGCCGGTAAAAATGCTTCCACAAACAAAGCCAACCATCATTTAGCGACCGAAGCCAAACGCCTGGAGGCATCCATCATTCACAGCCTCAACAGCATCGGGAACTTCACCCAGCGCGACACCTTTCTCTTCAACACGCTCAGCAAGCTGGTCAATATCTGCGACCTCCTCTACGCCGCCACCGACTCGCTCAACCCGGACGTCATGATCCTGATGGACCTCATGACCGCCGTCCGGCAAATCACGCCCGACCAGATCCGCCCCAACCTCAAACTGCCCAAAGCATTCATCGCGCTATACCGGGACGACTGGCAGGGGACCTGGTCGCAGCACTCCGGGCTCATGCGCTCCCACGGCGTCGCCGAAAAGCTCATCGAGATCGCCGGCATCCCATTCCGCCGCTTCACCGAAGCCAAACATACCCTGTACTGGGGCGACTATACCTGGCTCAAAGGCTATATCTCCAAACTGGAGATCATGGATTGGGAAAGCGCCGACTGCAACAGCCCGGAAGAAGCGTTGCTATCGTTGTTAATTGGCCGCGACTTCAACGACGACCGGTTTTATATCTACTGCAAAAAATACGTCCTGGCCCGCACCCGCAAGATCAGCGGCAAAAGACAGAAATTACTCGAATATGCTGAATGCCAGAAACTCGTCCTGCAGGACACGCAGACCGGCGTCGCCTCCTTCGACGCCCATGCCAACTCGGTCAGCACCCGGCTGCTCAAATGGATAGGCGAGGAGATCGACTTTGTGGAGACGCATGAGCGCGAAAAGCCGCTCTCCAAGTTCGAGTTCAAGTGGAACGTCGAAACCATCGCGTTCTTCTTTAAGCTCCTGTGGGACCATAAAGTATTCGGCAAAGTATCGCTCGAACCCTTATCGGAACAAATAGCAGCAAATTGTTCCTCAGTCGGCAAAGACGAATTCCAGGCCACGACGATATTCAGCCGGTTTTATGTGAAGGACGCGGAGGTGTTGAAGACGGTTGAAAAGGTGCTGAGCGAGATGCTGGAGGATGTGCGGAGGTTTGGGTGAAAAATGGGTGTTTTCACGGTGGGTATTAATCATAATTTAAGCTTAGATTGTCCATATTTTTAACTCCTTAATACAATTCTGAATTTCACTATATGAGTTGCTTTAAAAGTGGATACAATAATGTTCATCTATTCGAACAAGAAGATGGCACAGACGGGCTGTATAAAAACCAGATAGGTGCGATTGGTGCTGCTCTAGCGCATTTCAGCATAAAAAACGACCCGGCCTTGATCACGATGCCAACAGGTACTGGCAAAACTGCCGTAATGATCGTGTTGGCTTACACATTAAAAGCAGAAAAAGTACTTGTCGTTACACCAAGTCAGCTTGTTAGAGAGCAAATAGCTAATACTTTTCGCGACCCAAAAGTATTAGTAGATAAAAAAATAGTACCTGGCGGACGCAAACTTCCTAAAGTCTATGAATTGGTTAATATTATAGAAGATGCCAAAGAATGGAAGCGAATTTTAAAAGAGTATGATGTAATCGTAGCTATACCGGGTACCTTAAACAAAATTCCTGACCTATCTACTACGGTTGGGCCAAAATCTTTTGATATTGTTTTTGTTGATGAAGCACATCACAGTAGGGCTAATTCATGGATAAATATACTGGAAGCATTTTCACACGCAAAGCAATTGCTTTTAACAGCGACACCATTTAGACGCGACAAAAAAGACATCCAGGCGCGACTGATTTACAACTACCCTCTGAGACAAGCTTACGAGGATGGCTTATTTAGCAAGATAAATTTTGTACCAGTAAAAACACAGCTTTTCAATACGCCAGACGATAAAAATATTGCAATTGCAAAAAAGGCCGATGAAGTTTATAAAGGCCGCGCTCATCAAGAACATCGCATTATAATAAGAACTGACCGCAAAGCAGAAGCAGATCTTTTACATGATATCTACTCGAATCACACTTCATTAAATTTAGTAGTGGTCCACAGCAAGTTGAGTTCTTCGACAATTAAATCCCGAATTAAACAATTAACAAATGGCGAAATCGATGGAGTGATTTGTGTCGACATGATGGGTGAAGGTTATGATTTTCCGGCGCTTAAAATCGCGGCCGTACATATTCCGCACAAGTCTTTAGCTATAACGTTACAATTTGTTGGTCGAATATCCCGGACAAACACGGCAGAGGGAAACGTTGCTACATTAATTGCCGGTGAACATGAGTTTAAAATTGAATCACATCAACTTTATAAAGATGATACCAAAGATTGGTCGATTCTATTACCCGATCTTCATAAAATGAAGATTCAAAAGACAGAGGATGAGCAAGAGTTTTTCGATTCCTTCGAAGACATTTCCGAACCTACGCAAACTTTGGCATTACAATATGAGGAACCAATTGCTGTTGAGGATGACGACCTTTTGCCATTTTTTCACGCCAAGGTGTACAAGGTAATTCCGCCGCTTGGTTATCCATCGCGAGAAAACGATATTGAGTTCGAACTGATCGATATTCACAAATCAATAAATTTCGCCGGAACTGACGCGCTATCCAACCCTGTAGTACGACACCATCATGTAAGCCAAACGCAAGGCGTAGCTGTTCATATCGTAGCTGAACTAAAAACACCATCTTGGTATATCAAAGATGATCTGCTAAAAGATATCCAGAATGAGTTTTTCGTAATCTATTTCGATCGCGATAATTTCCTGCTTTTTATTTGTGCTTCGATAAAAGAGACCGAATTGTATGAGCACATAGCCGAGCAATATCTTGGTGAAGGAGTGATACATGACATGGTTCATTTACCCCATTTGAAACGAGTACAAGCTGGTTGGAGCGAGCCTAAGCTGTATAACTTAGGCCTAAAAAGCAGAAAAAATAAAGGGAACAGCGAGTCTTACAAGCAAATTATGGGGTCGCAAGCCCAGGAGGGCGTATCGCCTTCAGACAAATATAGCTATACACGAGGGCATTCCTTCGGTGGTGGATATGATACTGTACTAAAAAAGAATGTAATATTAGGTATTACATCAAGTTCAAAAGTCTGGTCGCTTGACGAAAAGAAAATAAAATATTTTGTCGAATGGTGTGCAGAGTTGGCTCGTAAAATTGGAGACCCGGAAATGGATAAACTTGCATTACCTCTTTCGGATCTTGATGCAGGGACCGTAGTTGACGAATTTCCAGATGTGCCCGTTTTCTTCGCTGATTGGGATGCTAAACAATATTATCATAATACAAAAGTTGTTTTTGTCGATGCTGATGGTGAAGCAGCGGAAACGTCACCAATTTTCGCATGTGAAATAAATGTCGTAAGCCAAAGTAAAACGCTGACGGTGTTAAGCGTCTCTAAGAATGGCATTGAATGTCGATTGAATTATACCTTAAAGCCCAAGGCGAAATTTGAATATGCTCAAGACACTTTATATAAAATAGCTGTAACAAGAGGTGCACATTTCGGTAGCACAGCGACTTTTCTGGCAATTGTCAACGAAACGCCAATCAATCTTTTTTATCAGAACCTCTCAAAGCTTGACGGCAAGGTTCTTTTTGAATTCAATAAGGAGAAACTTAGAACAATCAATATTGATCACATTAAATCCCACACTTGGCCAGCAAATGTCGCCCTAAAAAAAGAGTTTTATACTTCTTCAGAAATTACAGCAAATAAAATATCAGGCAATAAAGCTCTGTCAATTCACGACTATATCATAGAATTAGCAAAGAGAGAATATGACGTTGTTTTTTATGATCATGGGTCATTGGAAATTGCCGACGTTATTGGCTTAAAAAAAGGTAAAGCTCAATTTTGGCACTGCAAAAAACAAGATGGAGATCAGCCAAGATGTAGTGTAGATGACATTTACGAAGTATGTGGACAGGCAGTAAAGTCCGTGAATTGGGCTAACCGGAATTTACTAATTAAACAAATGTATGATCGTGCTGATAATAACAACAGTAGCAAAAAGCTTAAAAAAGGAACTTTGCAAGAATTAAAGACAATATTGGAATCATTCGATAACCCAATCATTCCTGTAGAGATTACCATCGTGCAACCCGGTCTAAAAACAAGCGGTCTGGACACTAATCAGCAAAAAGCATTTGAAAGCATAAAATTATTACTGTCGGGAGGAGAATCCTTTCTTCAAGATGTGAGCTCATGCACGCTATCTGTTTTAGCTTCGTAACAATCCTCAAAAAAGCATTAAACCAAATTCAGGAAGTCCGGTCACCGCCCCATAAAAAACCCGGCGCTCCTCCACATTCTCAAACGAATCCCCCTCATGCAACAAACAATCCAGCAAAGGATCATCCGCGATCTCCGACGGAAAACCCATCGTCCCGAAGCCATATCAAGCAAGATCGCAAAATCGCATTCGGTCGTTTAGAGTTCCGTTGGATCTTCAAGAACTTTGCAGCTTAATTTCACCAAAGGTGTTTTCACGCAAAAAAAAGGGTGAAAACACGGTACACTAATACACCAGATTGTTGTTTACCTTAGTTCTGATTTATCTCCTGAACGCTCATGCACAAGACCTTAAATTCTCATGTCCGCGCAATCCTATATTTAGCAACAACTATATCATTATTATCGGTGTTCGCCGGTTGCGCTAACCTGGAAAAGATCAATGATTTTGCTTCCAATGCTGAAAATGGGGCTGCCGGTTTCGAGACCTTGCCCGTAACTTTTCAAAGCCTGTGTGCGGATAATTGCAGAGAAAAGGATATAGACAGCGGCAAATTGAACCCTTCGAAGTGCGACTGTACAGGCGAACATCTGGCTGATAGCGTGGATTTCTTATTTTATAAGACGATCAACGGTTACCTGGCCGGGTTGGAGCAACTATCAGCAGGTAAGGCCACTTCCTACAACTTTGATAGCTTAAACGATCAATTGACCAATCTTAAAGTGCCGCCTGCTCAAGCCGGCGCTTATACAAAATTAGGCAGCATACTAACCAAAGCTATTACGGATGGCTATCGGAGAAATAAGCTTAAGACCTATATCAAAGAAGCTAATGAACCGCTGCAGATACTGCTTCATTACCTGCGTTCCAATATCGGGACGAGTTTGATGATCAAGCTCAGCGTCAATAAAAGTAAGCTGGAGAATGATTACCTGGATCTCCTCAAAAATAGCAGGGGCAACGATTTTGAAAAGCGGAAGATCATCGAAGAGTTTTACGCAAAGGAAGCGGATTTTGAGAACCGGCTTGCCGAACTGAAAGCCTACAGTGCTTTACTGCAAACTATCGCGCAGGGCCACCAGCAATTGACGGATAACGTGGACAAACCGGATAAAAAGAGCCTGGAAACTATGCTGAGCCAATATGCCAGTAACATCAAAGATATCCGTTCACAAATTCAAATCTTAGAAAAATAACCATGGACCAGATCACCTCCGACCAGCTTAACGCGTTGTCGCTGCAATTTTTAGCTATGGGTAATGCCCTGCTCGACTTCCGGGCGAATAACCCGGGAATAGACCCTACAGAGGATAATGCTCTGGAACAAACGATCAACGAACTGCTGGACAAGGCAGGACAGCTGGCAACGATGTCGGCAATCGCTTCCGGCCAGGAGGCGGCGAGCGCGGTGGCGAGCCTTTCACAAGTGAAGGACCAGATTACCCAAACGATCCAGCATCTCGCTGGCGTTCAGAAAGCCATCGATATCGCTGCCGCGGCATTAAAGGTCGTCGTAGCCGTGATCAGCATGAAACCGGGCGATATCGTAAATTCTGCCGGCGGCCTGGCGACAACCTGTGGCATTCATCTTTAATCGTTTTTTTATGGCAAACCCCAATTTCCCTTTGATAAATAATGTTTTCGTGCTCATGCTCGAGAACCATTCCTTTGATAACCTGCTCGGTTTTTCCGGCATCACCGGAATAGACGCCGAGACGGGTGGACCGACTACGATTAACGGCCTGTCGGGAAGCGAAAGTAACACTTACGAGGGGAACTCCTATACTGTTGAGCCCGGCGCGCCATGGTCGATGCCCGCTGACCCGGGGCATGAGTTCCCTGACACGCTGTTGCAATTGACCGGAAGCAGCCAGGCTTATGATCCGGCTACCGGTTACCCGCCGGTTAATAACAGCGGCTTTGCACGGGATTATGCGGGCGGTGCGCCCGCAGGGCAAGCGCAGGATATTATGAAATGTTTCAGCGCGGGCCAGTTGCCCGTGCTCAACGCGCTCGCCCGGGAGTTTGCAGTTTGTGACCATTGGTTCTCTTCTTTGCCAGGGCCGACCTGCCCGAACCGGTTCTTCGTTCACGCTGGTTCTTCCGGTGGCTTGGATCACAGCCCGGACACCGCGCAGATACTTGCCTGGGAAACGGTTGAGGGGATGAATTTTCAGAACGGAACCATTTACGACCAGCTGCGGACCAAGTATGATAACGGTTTCCGGATATACCACGATGTGAAGGGGTTTGCCACTGATGCTTTCCCAAGCGTTGCACAACTGAAGGGGATCAGCAGCCCCTGGTGTCACGCACTGAATAATTTTGCGGCAGATGTAGCGGACCCGGCGTATGACGCCTGTTATACTTTTATTGAGCCAAGCTACGGTGACGTGGTTGGCAATACTTATAAAGGCGGTAGCTCTATGCACCCGATGGATGATGTGACCCGGGGAGAGGCACTGATCAAGGAGGTTTACGAAGCGATCCGCAAGTCACCGCACTGGCCCAAAAGCCTGTTGATCATAATTTGGGACGAGCATGGTGGTTTCTATGACCATGTGCCGCCGCCGCCGGCTGTTGCTCCCGGCGACCCGACCCTGCATGGCAGCATGAACCGATTTGGTTTTGACTTCAAACAATATGGTGTGCGGGTGCCTGCGGTGATCGTGTCACCGCTGATACCGAAGGGTACGATAGACCACCGCCTATATGACCATGCCTCTGTGTTGGCCACCTTGCACAGCCTGTTTTTGACCGACCCGATGACAGAACGGGACCGGAACGCCAATTCACTCGAGGATCTGCTGCTGAAATTGCAGGCTGCACGGACCGACGCCTTGTCGACTTTACCTAACCCGGCGGATTCCGGCTCAGTAGTGCCGGAGGCGCCCGCAACGAATATGGCCTTGCCGGCTAACCAGGGGAACTTGCCAATATTTCTGCATGCAGCATTACGTGCGGACCTGGCTACGGCAACGACACCGGAAGAAACCGCAGCTATCCAAACAGAATTCAGCCAAATTGAAACGAGGGGTGATGCCGGGGCATATATGAACAAGGTGGCTGATAAAATAGGCACCCCGGTTTGACAAAGAACTTTGTGGTTACCGAACGGAAAGACTATAATGTTATAGTCTTGGGCATTTAATTTACAATTAGAGATAAACGTGTAAAAACGTTTCTAATCGTTTAATTTACCCTTTTAACTGATTTTTCACTCCACCTTTGTCCTCAGGCAGCGCGATGTTTTCCGCAGCTTATCTCAATTATCGTTTCTCCCGTTTTGATTCTAAGTTCGATTCCGTAATTTTAGAATTGAATTCACAACCCAATAAATTATACTTAGAAGTTGATTGGTCGTATGATCCGTTGCATTATTAGCGTGCTTTTTGTGATAGGTATAATCTCTGTATCCCAAGCACAGTCTTCGTCTGACCTGGTCATTGTGAAACTCGGACAATCGACCACATTAATAGTCAAGGATAATTCCTTTGCGAAAATAAAACGAGACAGTTTAAAGCTTGTAACCGACGTCTTATCCCGTCAACTATTGAACGCTAGTTCTACGCCTAAAGAGGCATTTTTATCGTCGATACAGGACGATATCGACTTTCTGAATCTTCTAAAAAATAATAAAACCACCGATTCAACTTCCAGGAATCAAAATCTGGATAACGTTATTGCAGATCTCAAGCTAAAAACCAAATTAGGTAAAAAAGAGAAATTTAATTTATCAGACGAATTAGTATTTGAGGTCGCTGTAAATGTAAAGACACGGAAATTGGTTAACGGACGGTTTGTCCTTGTCAGCGGATATAATGTATATGCGAATCCTTGGATCATAGGCACCGTTCTTCCGGCGAGAATAAAATTTACGAATTCCACGAGCCCTGGCTCTACATATAATTTACCTCCTGGGCGATATCATCTTTGGGTTGAAGATACTCAACACAACAAGAAATCTTATCCGGTAAAAGTAGAATATACAGATATTGGCACCGACTCAACTAATAAACCAATAACTATCTTCATTGACGTTGAAAACTGAAGGGTCGCATAAAACTATACAGATATTAAA
>JAFDZK010000299.1 GCA_018267005.1 Bacteroidota bacterium | reverse complement strand
TGGAAAATATCCTGAAGCTATTTGAGAATTACCTGAAGAATCCCGGCAACGTTTATGCCGACTATGCCCTGAACCTGTACATGAAGGTGAACAAGCTGGTTACGGTAAACGCAGGCGTCGAGATCATCAACGACCCGAACGCACAGATACCGCAAACCGTGAACGGTGTAACCAGCAGTCATTCGCTTTTGCAGGTGAAACAGATCTTTGGCGCGGGATTGACGTATAAGTTTTGATGAGCGCTTGCGGAGGTTGTAAGGGTTGAAGTCGTTGTGTGTAGTGTATAATACACGTGCAACACCTGCAACACTGGTATGATCATGTCAGTGACAAGTTTCGGGTAACAGTGACGTTTTGTCCCCGCGGGGTCTCCTAAAAGGGACCCTGCGGAACGGGATTAGTGTCAAATTGGAACGACTGCCGCTGGCAGTTTTTAGGAATATCGCATTAGGTTGATAATTGGGGACGAAGGACATCCAATTGATATTTGAAAGCCGTCCTATTGTAACTTATTTCCCCGCCTCTACTATATTTCCGATGTCGAGGCGCCCCTCCGTTACGTTAACAAAACTCTTTCCCTGGTACAGCCTGTAATTTCCAAAATAGGCCGGCAGCCCCGCGGCAGTCAGCTCGTTTGCGCCGTTCATCATGGCGATATGCAGGTGCGGATACGTGGCATTGCCCGAAAAACCGACCTTGCCTACCGGCTGCCCGCCTTTAACGGATTCACCTATGCGTACCGTAATGCTCCCTTGCTCCAGGTGCTGCAGCAAGCTGAACTGGCCGTTGCCATGGTCGATCACTACGTAATTGCCCATGCCGTAAGGATCGGCGTCCGGCGGCATAACAGGCGGCTTTACATTCCTGCCTTCATAACTGTTGTCGGGAACCTGGTCTTTAACATCGGCTATTATGCCTCCCGACGGCGCATATACCGTTTTGCCGAACACGTACCAGTTTTCTTTTTTAAACGGATCTTTTGCGTACATATTCCCGTTCTCGTCGACAACTGCAAAGTTGTACGCGTAGCGGTTGGCCTTCGACGTGGCGACCTTTTCCACCTGCTGTGCCGTACCCATCGGGCCGTTGTTCTGGCCCGGATAAAAATTATGCCCGTCGAGCACGATCAGCTTCCCGGCTAAAGGCAGGTTAAAGGCGATCTGCGGCTTGAATATGCGCGGTGTAATGATCTTTTTGACGGACAGGTCAAAATCGGCGGGAAGTCGCTTTTTGTTATTTTCCCGTTGCTGCGGCGAGTCGGCATAATCAAAAAAGAACTCATATTGCAAAAACGTGATGCTGACGTTTGGCGCCAGGGTATAAAACGGGTTGAAAATATCCAGTGTCTCACCGGGTTTCAGCGTGGTATTGCCTATCGCCCGGATACCCGCCGCCTGGCTATTCACATTCATGGACTGCCTGGAGATCGGCTTGACCGAGGCGTCCATCACCGACGATTCGATAGTGGCCAGCGTCAGCACATGCTTCGTCGTATTCTTTATAATGATGTCGAAGTTGAGGTATTGCCCTTGCGCGTCTTTTTCTATCAGCGGGTTCGAAGGCGTAATAGCTATCGATACCGCGTCGGCTGGTTTAGCATGCCTGCCCGGCCTTATAGGGGAGGCTTTGACCGGTGCAGAGGCGCCGGCTGCCAGTAGCATGCATATCAAACTGATGGACTTAATCATGGTCAGGTTGCCAGGGAATCTGGTACAAAGTTGAAATTAATTATTGATTAATGCTAAATAATTAATGATTAATCATGCCTGATCTGTCCGTTCGTCACACAATTGCGGCCTGTGGTCAAAAAATTTTCAATGGCTTGGCTGTTAGCGGTTTCTTTGAATAAAAAATCACGACAATGGAAACCACACAACGACAGACTTACTTAGACTGGCTCAGGATACTTTCGATATTGGCCATTTTGTTCTTCCACTCCGCCATGCCGTACGACCAGGGCGACTGGTGGCACATCAAAAACAAGGAAACCAGCGGCATAATGATGGAGGTGGTATTTTTTATGCACCAGGTGCGCATGCCGCTTTTGTTTTTTATTTCGGGCACGGTAAGCTACTACATGATGCAGAACCGCAGCGGCCTGGGTTTTATCGGGCTGCGTTTTCGCCGGCTATTCATCCCGTTGCTGGTGGGCATGTTTATCATCGTTCCGCCGCAGATCTATATGGAAAGGCTGACGCAAGGCTTCAAAGGCAGCTACTGGGATTTTTACCCCAGCGTGTTCAAATTCGTGCCTTATCCCAAAGGCAGTTTTAGCTGGCACCACCTGTGGTTCATCTTTTACCTGTTCATTTACGACCTGGTGTTCGCCCCGGTATTTGCCTGGCTCGTGTCGCCCCAAAGCGAACGCTTCAGGAACGCCATGGCTGTATTGGCCAAAGGCAAATGGGTGTACCTGCTGGCTGTTCCAGGCGTCGTATGGTATGCGCTGCTTGCCTGGAAACTCCCCGAAACCAACGATTTTGCGCACGATGGCTGCTACCTGGTGTACTGGCTGCTGTTCGTGCTGGCAGGGTTTATTTGTATCCTGCAGCCGAAATTGATGGATAGCCTCGAACGGAACCGCCGTTTTGCGCTGGCCATCGGGTTCCTCAGCCTGGTGGCGATGGACTACATGCGCTGGAATAAAATAGAGCCCGGTTACGCTAACTGGCACTTCCAAAACGAGTTCTTTTTCGCTGCTTTCCGCAGCCTTCGCGCGGTGATCGGCTATGGCTGGGTGCTGGCATTGGTCGGCTATGGCAAACACTATTTGAATTATAAACACAGGTCGCTCAATTACCTCAACCAGGCCGTTTATCCATTTTATATTTTACATCAAACGGTCATCGTTATACTGTCGTATTATGTCGTGCAGACGCAGGAAAGTATCCTGATGAAATATATCTTTACGGTTGCCGCGACGTTCTTTATCAGCGTGCTGATCTATCACCTCTTCATTCAGCCTTACGATGCGATGCGCTTCCTGTTCGGCATGAAGCCGAAAAACAAAGTGAAAAAGATCGCGACGAAACCGGTTGTTGAAACCACTGAAATCATGGCGCTTTCTGCTTAAATTTGTGAAAGGGGGTTGCTAGGCGGTTGGCGCATGGCGTGCCAGGTTTTTTTGATCTCTCGCACAACGCCACACCCTGCGCCTCGCAACTGACAAATTTGAACCAATGAAATTTTTCAAAAAATATATATTCCCCGCCGTGTACGGCCTGCTGGTGTACTTCACCGTCAGGCTGCTGCACGATACGGACGTCAGCGAGCATTTCTGGGAAAGGAAGTTCTACATTAACGCCGTAGAAATTACCTGTTCCATATTTGTAGGTTACATGGCTATCTGGATATTCAGGAGCCTGTTCAGGTACTATGATAAACGCTGGCCGATACAGCTAAAATACCAGGGCGTACTACGGGAATTGTTCATCCTGGTGGGCGCCAACCTGCTGCTGGTCAATGCAATTTTTGTACCGATGGATATGGCGCTGCATGCGGATTGGCCATCCTGGTGGATAGCCTGGGCCGATGTGGCCGACATCAATATGATACCCACGCTGTACGCGATTGTTTACTACGGTATAGCCCGCAGCAGCATTTGGCTGAAAGCTTATGTCGACAATAAGGTACAGTTGGAAAAGCTGGCCAACGAGCATTTGCAAACCGAGCTCAAGTTTTTAAAGGCGCAGTACCATCCGCACTTTTTGTTCAACGCGCTGAATACGATCTATTTCCAGATGGATGAGGATCACGAAGGCGCAAAACGCAGTATTGAAAAGTTTTCGGAATTACTTCGCTACCAACTGTACGACAAGCAAGTGCAGGTTCCCGTAATGCAGGAGATCGAATACCTGCAAAGCTTTATCGACCTGCAAAAGATACGCAGCACGGACAAGCTGAAGTTAAATGTCGGCTTCGACAAAAAGCTGAACGGGCAACTGGTTTACCCGCTGCTTTTTTTGCCGCTGGTGGAGAATGCGTTCAAGTTTGTCGGCGGAGATTATCAAATGGATATTGAGGCTAAGGTGGAGGGTGATCAGATCGAATTTCGGGTTGAAAATTCGGTGCCGGAATTGAAGCAGGCGCCGCAAAAGGCCGGAGGAATAGGCCTGGAGAACCTGAAGCGCCGCCTGGACCTGCTGTACCCGGGCAAACATTCGTTGAGACTTCAGAAACACGACGGCCATTTTACCGCAGAATTGAAGGTGCGATATGAGCGATAAGATAAGCTGCATTATTACCGATGACGAGCCCTTTGCGCGCAAAGGCCTGCAGGGTTATATCGAAAAGATCGGTTTTTTTGATCTGAAGGGAGTTTGTGAGGACGCGCTGCAGTTGAGCGATATGCTACAGCAGGAGAACGTCGACCTGCTTTTTCTCGATATACAAATGCCGCACATTACCGGGGTCGAATTTTTGCGGGCCTTGCGCAATCCGCCGAAAGTTATATTCACAACCGCCTACCAGCAATACGCGATCGACGGCTTTGACCTGGACGTAATGGATTACCTGCTAAAGCCGATCCCGTACGACCGCTTCCTGAAAGCAGCCCTAAAAGCAAAGGATTATTTCGCCATGCGCGAGAAGCCCGGCAATTCGGTGCCCTACATTTTTGTGAAGGCCAACGGTAAGCTCGAAAAGATAGCGTTCGCCGATATCCTTTTCGTTGAGGCGATGGAGAACTACGTGGCCATTTACCAGGAGAACAAAAAGATCGTCACCCATTCGACCATCAAGTCGCTGCTGGAAAAACTGCCGCAAAAGCAGTTTATCCAAACGCATAAGTCGTACGTCGTCGCCATTGATAAAGTAGGAACCATTGAAGGCAACACTCTTCACATCGGAGAATATAAAGTTCCGATGAGCAAGTACCTGCGGGAAGAGGTTTTGGGGGTGATAGTGAAATAATTTTCTTTGTCACTCTGAAGTTTTGGAGGCGATAGTGGAATAATTTTCTTTGTCACTCTGAGTTTTTGGGGGGACAGTGAAATAATTCCTTTGTCATTCTGATTTCTATGATAAAAGCAAACGAGTATTGTAGGTTGTTTGATTTTTTATCACGGCGTATATACGGTGGACGATTTTGTTTCTGACAGCATTTAGGATACTCATCTTGTTCTTGCCT
>JAFDZK010000298.1 GCA_018267005.1 Bacteroidota bacterium | reverse complement strand
CAAAACGCTGGCCACCAAACTGTGCTTTACCACCCAGCGGCTGCTGCGTAATAAGCGAGTACGGACCGATAGAACGTGCGTGCATCTTGTCGTCAACCATGTGGCCCAACTTCAGCATGTAGATCACACCTACTGTGGTAGGCTGGTCGAAACGTTCGCCTGTCAAACCGTTGAACAAGTAGGTACGGCCCGATTCAGGCAGACCGGCTTTCTTGATCCACTCTTCCACTTCGCTGTGGCTAGCACCATCGAATATCGGGGTGGCGAATTTAACGCCCAGCTCCTTACCGGCCCAGCCTAATACGGTTTCGTATATCTGGCCCAGGTTCATACGCGATGGTACACCCAGCGGGTTAAGCACGATGTCAACAGGTGTTCCGTCTTCCAGGAACGGCATATCCTCGTCGCGTACGATACGCGCAACGATACCCTTGTTACCGTGGCGGCCGGCCATTTTATCGCCCACCTTCAGTTTACGCTTCTTGGCGATGTAAACCTTGGCCATTTGAACAATACCTGAAGGCAATTCGTCGCCTACGCTGATTGCGAACTTATCGCGGCGATAAGCGCCAAGCTCTTCATTTACTTTAATATTGTAGTTATGAAGAAGCACCTTGATCAAGTCATTTTTGTCGTCGTCGGTGGTCCACTTGGTGGGGTTAACGTTCTCGTAGTTCAACTCCACCAATATCTTCTGGGTGAACTTGACACCTTTCGGAACCAACAGTTCTTTATAGACGTTGTAAACACCCTGTGAAGTTTTACCATTTACAATCTCGAACAACTTATCGATCAGGACATTCTTCAGGTCCTTGATCGCCTTTTCGTGCTTGACATCCAGCTTATCCAGTTGTGCCTTTTCTTCAGCTTTTGAAGTTTTCTTGGCACGCGAGAACAGCTTCGTGTCGATAACCACACCGCTGATAGACGGGGGTGTTTTCAACGAAGCATCCTTCACATCACCTGCCTTGTCGCCGAAGATAGCGCGAAGCAGCTTCTCTTCAGGTGAAGGGTCAGATTCGCCTTTCGGCGTGATCTTACCGATCAGGATGTCGCCTTCTTTAACCTCGGCGCCGATACGGATAATACCGTCCTCGTCGAGGTCTTTGGTGGCTTCTTCAGACACATTCGGAATATCCGGTGTCAGTTCTTCCTCACCGCGTTTAGTGTCACGAACTTCAAGCTCGAACTCTTCAACGTGGATAGAAGTGAATATATCCTGCGATACTACCCGTTCAGAAATTACGATAGCATCCTCAAAGTTATAACCCTGCCATGGCATGAAGGCCACCTTTAGGTTACGACCAAGAGCAAGCTCGCCATTCTGCGTAGCATATCCTTCGCAAAGCACCTGGCCTTTTTCAACGCGCTGGCCTTTCTTAACTATCGGCTTCAGGTTGATGGTAGTGCTCTGGTTGGTCTTCTTAAACTTGGTTAAAATGTAGCTCTTCGAATCACCGTCGAAAGAGATCAGCCTGTCGGTTTCGTCGCGGTCGTATTTGATACGAATTTCGTTCGCATCAACGTATTCAACCACGCCATTTCCTTCAGCATTGATCAGCGTGCGTGAATCTTTAGCTACGCGGCCTTCCAAACCAGTACCTACTATCGGCGCCTCGGGGCGCAGCAGCGGAACGGCCTGGCGCTGCATGTTCGAGCCCATCAGCGCGCGGTTAGCGTCGTCGTGTTCCAGGAACGGTATCAGCGATGCCGCGATCGAGGTGATCTGGTTCGGAGCGATGTCCATGTAGTCCAAACGCTCAGGTTCGATAACCGGGAAGTCGCCCTCGAAACGTGCTTTAACACGCGGGGTGGCGAATTTGCCGCTGTCATCGTATACAGCATTCGCCTGGCCGATGGTTTTGCCGTCTTCGTCTTCCGCCGACAGGTAAACAACCGGCTGATCAACTGCAACCACACCTTCGTTTACTTTGAGGTATGGAGTTTCGATGAAACCTAAATGGTTGATCTTGGCGTGAACACAAAGCGAGGAGATCAGACCGATGTTCGGACCTTCCGGAGTCTCAATCGTACACAAACGACCGTAGTGGGTATAATGTACGTCGCGGACTTCGAAGCCTGCACGCTCACGCGACAGACCGCCAGGACCAAGGGCCGACAGACGGCGCTTGTTTGTGATCTCGGCCAGCGGGTTGGTCTGGTCCATAAACTGAGACAACTGGTTGGTACCGAAGAACGAGTTGATAACCGACGACAGGGTACGTGCATTAATCAAGTCGGTTGGTGTGAACACCTCGTTGTCACGGATGTTCATTCGCTCGCGGATAGTGCGCGCCATACGTGCCAAACCAACACCGAACTGCGCATACAACTGCTCGCCCACGGTACGAACGCGACGGTTCGACAAGTGGTCGATATCGTCCACCTCAGCCTTGGAGTTGATCAGTTTGATCAGGTACTTAACGATAGCTATGATATCCTGTTTGGTCAATACCTTGATCTCGTCCGAAGTATCCAACTGCAGTTTGCGGTTGATGCGGTAACGGCCCACATCGCCCAGGTCATATCTTTTATCGGAGAAGAACAGGCGATCGATGATTCCGCGGGCGGTTTCTTCGTCCGGCGGTTCAGCGTTACGCAACTGGCGGTAGATATGCTCAACCGCTTCTTTCTCCGAGTTGGAGGTGTCTTTTTGTAAAGTATTATATATAATGGTATAGTCACCGCTTGAAGCGCTATCTTCCTTGTTCAGGATGATGGTTTTTACGCCTGCGTCGATGATCATATCTATGTGGTCGTCTTCCAGCACGGTTTCACGCTCAAGGATGATCTCGTTACGGTCGATAGACACCACTTCGCCGGTATCCTCATCCACGAAGTCTTCAACCCATTTTTTGAGCACCCTTGCAGCAAGCTTGCGGCCGATGTATTTTTTCAGGCCCGACTTGCTAACCTTCACTTCGTCAGCCAGTTCGAACAACTCGAGGATGTCCTTATCCGAGTCGTAACCGATGGCCCGAAGCAACGTGGTAACGGGGAATTTCTTTTTACGGTCGATGTAAGCATACATCACGTTGTTCACGTCTGTAGCAAACTCTATCCATGATCCTTTAAAAGGGATGACACGGGCCGAGTACAGTTTCGTACCGTTAGTATGGCGGCTTTGGCCGAAGAATACACCGGGCGAACGGTGCAACTGCGATACTATGACACGCTCGGCGCCATTGATAATGAACGTACCCTTCGGGGTCATGTACGGGATGGTACCCAGGTACACGTCCTGAACGATGGTTTCAAAATCCTCGTGCTCGGCATCGTTACATGATAAACGAAGCTTGGCCTTGAGCGGCACACTGTAAGTTAAGCCGCGTTCGATACACTCGCGTATATCATAACGTGGCGGGTCAATAAAATAGTCAAGAAACTCTAATACGAAGATATTCCTTGAATCTGAGATTGGAAAGTTTTCAGCGAATACTTTGAACAACCCTTCCTTGTGGCGGTTGTCTGAAGTAGTTTCCAACTGGAAAAATTCCTGGAAAGATTGCAACTGTACGTCGAGAAAGTCGGGATAATCCAAAACTTTTCTGCTGGTTGCAAAATTCACTCTTTGATCGATTGTGTTTGCCAAGGGACTTTTGATTTTAGTGTAATAACAAACTCTTTTTCAGGTAGATGTTCTGTCAGATGTGAGATTTGAAATGTGAGATTTGAATTTGAATGACTTGCGGGTCATTCGACAATCTGACATTTCAACCTGATTTGTTAAATGTGGGATTTGAGTTTGAAAAGCTTGCGGTCCGTTAGCCGCTATGCCAGTCATCTCATATCTCAAATCTAACATCTCATATCTATACTATATAAATGACAATAGACTCCGACCGAAAAGGTCGGAGTCTTATGCGATTTGAGCTTTATTGAAGTTACTTAACTTCAACAACGGCTCCGGCTTCTTCTAATTGCTTTTTCAGCGATTCAGCTTCTTCTTTAGTTACACCGGTTTTAACTTCTTTCGGTGCACCGTCAACCAAATCTTTAGCTTCTTTCAGACCAAGGCCGGTAAGGTCTTTCACTAATTTAACTACAGCTAATTTAGCGCCGCCAGCTTCCTTCAGGATAACGTCAAATGCGGTTTGTACAGCCTCAGCAGCCGGAGCAGCTTCGCCGCCGCCAGCAGCCGGAGCAGCAACAGCCACAGCTGCAGCAGCAGGCTCGATGCCATACTCGTCTTTCAATATCTGAGCTAATTCGTTAACTTCTTTTACTGTTAAGTTTACCAACTGTTCAGCAAATGCTTTTAAATCTGCCATTTTATTTTTCTTTTGTTTAAATACGTTGTTGTCAAATTGCGGACTCTCAGGTGTCCGTTAACCTCTTTCTTGTAATGTTTTAACAATTCCTGCCAACTTGTTTCCGCCTGACTGCAGCGCAGAAACCACATTTTTAGCCGGTGATTGCAGTAATCCGATGATCTCGCCGATCAACTGTTCTTTCGATTTCAGGTTGATCAGGGTATCCAACTGGTTGTCGCCGATAAATACTGCCGAGTCGATATAAGCTGCCTTTAAAATTGGCTTTTCACCGGCTTTCCTCAACTGTTTGATCAGCTTTGCCGGAGCAGTTGCCGATTTAGTGAAAAGGATGGTTGACGAACCTTTTAATACATCATATATCGGGCTGAAATCGCCGCCTGTAGCTTCCATAGCCTTTTTGATCAGGGTATTTTTAGCTACCTGCATGGTGATATCGCTCTCGAAGCATTTACGACGGATATCGTTTACTTTTGCAACCGTCAGATTAGCGGTATCGGTAATATAAAAATTACCATACTCCTTCATCTGCTCAGTAAGGGCTAGGACAAGTTCGTGTTTTTCTTCTTTTGTCATGATTAGATCCCCGCTACTGTTTTAGTTTCAATTTCGATTCCGGGCGACATAGTTGACGAGAGATGGATGCTTTTGAAATATGTTCCTTTAGCTGCCGACGGTTTTAGCTTCGAGATGGTTTGCAATACTTCCAAAGCATTCTCGTAAATTTTGTCAGCAGGGAAAGATACTTTTCCTATTGAAGCATGAATGATACCGGTTTTGTCAACCTTAAAATCGATTTTACCAGCCTTTACCTCGTGAACCGCTTTACCGACTTCGGTAGTTACGGTACCCGATTTAGGGTTTGGCATCAGGTTACGCG
>JAFDZK010000297.1 GCA_018267005.1 Bacteroidota bacterium | reverse complement strand
CAAATACCCGGTGAAAAACTCCAGATCAGAATCGATGATTTCGACAAGGACGGCAAGCGGTTTTTCATCAGCACTTTGAGCGGCAGCCGGAAGGAGCTTACAGACGGCAGGTTGCTGGCTTATTTTTTCAGCTTCCCGCTTATCACGCTGAAAGTGATCACCCTGATACATTGGCAGGCGTTCAGGCTATGGCTCAAAAAACTGCCGTATCATAAAAAGGATTCACACAAGGAATTGCAGCGGGAAGTTTACCGGCCTAACTAATTGATTATATTAGTAAAACCGATACAGCCACAATTTACGTATGTACTTTTAAACTGTCATTACAATTAGCCGTTCATGCCTCAAACTTTAGCTTTACCCCAGAAAGTCAGCTTATACCAGCGAATAGTGCTGGATATTCTTTACAAAATGAATATGGGCCGGATGATCCTTACGCTGCCGGATGGGCAAACCGTATCATTAGGTAACGGAGAAGGCAACGTCTCGGCTAATGTGACGATCAAAAGCAAGGAATTTTTTAGCCAGGTGGTCCTTTACGGCGACATCGGTTTTGGTGAGGCTTATGTAGCCGGCTTATGGGAAACGGATAACATCACCGACGTGATCAAATGGTTTTTGCTGAACGTTGAAAATAACCCCGCTATTTCGGGCGGCAGAACCCAGGCGCTGGCGCTTAACCTGCTGAAGTGGTTCAATAAAGTTTCACATATCAAACGGGCTAACTCGCTGAACGGATCGAAGAAAAATATATCCGAGCATTACGACCTGAACAATGATTTCTTCGCCAGTTTTCTCGACCCGACCATGACCTATTCCAGCGCTTATTTTTATAAAGACGGCCTTAGCCTGGCAGAGGCGCAGTTGGCAAAATACGAGCGCCTTTGCCGGCAATTGCATTTGAAACCGACCGACCACGTGCTGGAGATCGGCAGCGGTTGGGGCGGTAATGCTATTTACATGGCGAAAAATTACGGCTGCCGGGTAACATCGCTGACAATTTCGGCCGAGCAATTAAAGCTGGCCCGCGAACGCGTGGAAGAAGCAGGTTTAAGTGACAGGGTGAACATCCAAATGCTGGATTACCGGCAGATGGAAGGGCAGTTCGATAAGATCGTTTCCATAGAAATGCTGGAAGCCGTCGGTCATAAATACCTGGATGTCTATTTTAGAAAATGCCATGAATTGCTTAAAAAGAACGGCATCCTGGCCCTGCAGGTCATCACGTCGCCCGATTCGCGGTATGACAACCTGCGCAAAGGCGTCGACTGGATCCAGAAGCATATTTTCCCGGGGTCGTTATTGCCGTCTGTGGCGGCTATCAACGGCGCCATTAACCGCACCGGTGACTTAACCATGGTTGATCTGAAAGACATCGGCCTGCATTATGCCAAAACGCTGAAGCTTTGGTTCGACCAGTTTAACGCCAACCTGCCGGCAGTAAAAGCATTGGGTTTTGACGATACATTTGTCCGCAAGTGGAATTATTATCTATGCTATTGCGAGGCGGCTTTCGCCATGCGGAATATCAACGTGATGCAATTGGTTTATACCAGGCCGAATAACGTTATACGTTGATTGGTCGGCTGAAGCGCCCCCGACCACGATCATCGTCTCTCTTCTTTAAACCTTGTGAAGAACACCAAAGCGATGAGGCACAATACGCAGCCGCAAATACCGTTCAGCCGCAATCCTTCCTCATGACCTTTGTTTATCCCGTAAATGGTGAGGAAAGCAAACAATGCAAAACCAAAAGTTTGCCCCAGTTTCACAAAGAAATATTTGACGGCAAAGAACATTCCTTCGCGGTTTTCACCGGTCTCTTCAGCATCGATCTGCGCTATCTCGGCTAAAATGGCGTTTGGCAAAATACCCAATGCCGCCAATGGGAAAGCCGTGGTCAGCGACAGGGTAAAGCCCTGGGCGACGGGCGACATCGGCAGCTTGCCCAAAAAATAGATAAGTATAAAAACCAGGCTCTGCATTCCGAAGCCGATTAAGACCAAAGGTTTCTTGCCGATTCTTTTGGCCAGGTAATTGATGAGCGGATAAAATACCAGCGATCCGCCAACCATTGCCGCCATAAGTGCGCCGCCCTTCGACTCGGGCAGGCCGAGCAGCACTTTTACAAAATACAGTAAGCCGGCCGAAACGATGCTCAGCGATATGTAAAATGTAAAGTCGGACACAAGGTAATACTTGAAATTCCGGTTTTTGAAAGTCTGGCGTATGGCTTTCATGATGGGCAAATGTGCTGGTTTGCTGGCGGTGAGTTTTTTTTCGTCAATTGCCAGCACGGGTATTACCATGAAAAGGCCGGCCAGAATACAAAGTCCCCAAACGGTGTACTGAATAGCTGTAGCGCGGTCGGCGACATGAAACCAGCTTTGTACAAGGTCGGCATAGTTGTTAACCAGCGCTGCAAGAATGATCCCCAGCACAAAGCCCGTTTGCTGGAAAGATGAAAGTTTTACTTTTTCTGCGCTGTTCTCGGTCATTTCCGGCAGCAGGGCATTATAGGGAATGATGTATGTGGTTACTCCCATAAAAAAAAGCGCCATAGTACAACCCAGCCACAGCGCGTTATGCGTGCTCACGCCTTTTACTGGCGGGTAGAAAATGAGGCAGCAAAAAAGTACGGCCGGTAGTATTGCCCATTTCATGAACGGAATACGGCGGCCTTTTTTGTTATTGCTCCTGTCGCTCAGGGAAGCGATCACCGGGTCGTAAAAAGCGTCGACCAGTCTCCCCGATACGTCGACGATGGAAAGAATGTTTATGATATTAAATATCAGCAATTGCGGCACCAACTGGGTCAGGCCGGTATTGGAGGGGGGCAGGTAAAAGTAATGCACCACAACGATGACCAGGTTCGTCATGATGCTCCAGCCAACCATGCCGCAGGCATAAGCAATCTCTTTTCCTAAGGTTAATTTGGCGGCTGGCATTTACCGCAAGATGCGAAGAAAAGCTCAAAGCGAAAAGCGAAAAGCACAACGCGGCTCAAACGCTTTACGCCTGGACTTTCTGCCTTTAGCTTAAAGCCCCGAATAATAATCATAACCCTGTTCGGCCCAATAATCGCGGGGGCGGGTATTGCTGAAGTTCATAAAACCGATGCGCTTCAGGTTTTTGATGCCGTACTTTACCGGGATAATAAGCCTTAAAGGCTGACCATGCCTGCCTTGTAAGGGCTTGTCGTTCATCTCATAGGCCAGGATGGTTTGCGGGTGTATGGCGCTGGGCATATCGATACCTACATAATATTGTTTATCCGGTGTTTCAAGCCCGACGTAATCCAGCTTCGCTTCTTCCTCCAGCCCGAAATGTTTAATAAAATCGACGAACCTGGCGCCGGCCCAATGCTGTATCTGGTCCCAGCCTTCCACGCATTTAAAATCATATACGATCTCGGTTTTGGGGATCTCTTTGATCTGGTCGAGCGTAAGCTGCATTACCTGGCCGTTCTTTTTAGTTACGTTCAGCTTCCATTTTTCGGGCGGCATAACTCCGGGCGATCCAATATCGCTGTTGTGCCGTACATCCTTTGCTGCCATTTCCTTCGGATAGGTCTTCACTAAATGATTTTCGCTGAAGGTAAGCCTGCGGAAGAATATCTCTGTTTTGTTCAATGCCTTTCGCAAGGGCTTATGCGCGCCGGCGGTTATACCCTCCGTTTCGTCCGGGGATTTATATAACCAGCGCCAGGCACTATACCCACCCACCACGTACGCGCCGAAAATTCCGAACGATATGAACGAACGGCGTTTTATCTTTTGATCGGTTGTGAGCTCTTTATCAGGCTTTTTCATTTTCATTGATTGTTTCAACAACCGGTTCCGGCTGTTCGTCCACTACTTCAAAACCCGTTACCACGGATTGGAAGTTTCTCCAGCCGGCCAGGATCACTTGGATGATATGCACCAGGAAAAAGAGCACATAGCCTATCGTCAGCACAAAATGCCATATACGGGCTAAATGGTAACCGCCGCAAATCCAGGCGAGGTAATAGAATTGCACCGGCTTATAAATAGCCAACCCGGTTATGACTGACCCGAAGCCCATCACGATGATTGCCGTGTAGGCTATACGCTGCGCGGCGTTATATTTGCCCTGCGGCGGGGTAGTTTTGCGGATATGCAGGTCGTGCAGTAAAACCTGCCATGCTTCCTTGAACGAATGTTTATTAGGCAGTAGGTAACGCCATTCGCCGGAAATGATACTGTACAGCACATAGAAAAATCCGTTCAGCACAAAAAACCACATGAACAGGAAGTGAAAGGCCATACCTTCGGCAAGGCGCTGCGGAATGTGCAATGTTTTATAAAACCACTCGGGGAAAAACTGCACGAAGGTATGCCCGAATATCGTAATGCTGTAAACATCGTTTGCCCAATAGATCAGCATGCCGCTCCAGATCATGATAGTCAGCACCGGGAAATTAACCCAGTGTGTCCAGCGCATAATAAGGGGGTGTTTTTCTTTGATGACTTTCATTTGCTCAAAGTTGCGGAAAATTCAGCTCTCGCCGCTCCGGTGATAGACCCGTTCGATGTGTTCTGTACAAAGCCGATTACTTCAAAAGCATCAGGATTAAAACCTGAAGGCAAAGTTAGGGTAGTTGCTCCGCTGTTATGATCATTTAACGCTACAGATTGCAATTCACGTACAATCTGGACGTGTGCAATGGTGCGCCCGGCGTTTTCGCCCTTCAATACTTTTGTAGTCGCGTTCTTTTCGATCAGTGCAATAACTAACGAAGAGCCGGCTGTATTCCCGTCGGCCCGGTATTTTAAAGTGGCCTTATTTCCGGTTGTTTTCATGCCATCGATGGTAAGTTCGGTTTTTGAGGCATTCTGCAAATCGCTATTTATCGTGCTGCACAATTTACCTTCTTCCGATCCCACCATTTCCTTTGTGCCGTTAACAATGGCCTGGGGCGTATAAAGTTCGGATGACTTCAGCCAGCGTGCATACTGTTTTTGCCTTGCGGTAAACGCCGGGTCGCTGAATGCATCCTTCCAGCCGAGGCGGTCCCAATAGTCAACATGCAATGCCAGGATGTACACTGGTTTGCCGGCGCTTTCCTTTTGTATTTTGGCAATCAGCGCGTCGGCGGGCGGGCAGCTCGAGCATCCTTCGGAAGTAAAAAGCTCGACAACGGCAAAGC
>JAFDZK010000296.1 GCA_018267005.1 Bacteroidota bacterium | reverse complement strand
ACAATATGCCTTTCGGCGCCACTTATGAAAGCCCGCAGCTGACAGATGAAGAAGCCTGGAACGTAGCAGCCTTTATTAACACCCAACCCCGTCCGCACAAAGACCAGCACAATGACTGGAAGGATTTGAAAAAGAAACCGATAGATTTTCCTTTTGGGCCGTATGCGGATGCCTTTAGCGAAAAACAGCACAAACTTGGCCCCTTTAAGCCAATCAAAGACGCACAAAAAGAATTAACCGTTAAAAAATCATAAACATAAAAACCATGAAAAAGTACACCTTAATTTTAGTAGCCTTCGCCTTTTTAACTTTTGTAAAAACAGCAAGCGCCCAAACCGATCCTGCAGCTTTTACCGGCGCGACAGCAAAGTTGAAGCATTACGATGCGCTGTATATCCTGAATTCAAACGACGATAAAAAAATAAAGGCCACGCTGCGCAATATTGACAACGCGCTGGAAGATGTCCGCCTGAAAGGCAAATTGCATGTGGAGCTTATCGCTTTCGGCGATGGCGTTGCCGTTTATATGAAGAGCGACGCATATGAGCAAACGCTGAAAGACCTTCAGGCCAAAGGTGTTGTTTTAGCTCAATGCAGCAATACGATCAAAGAACGAAAAATAGATAAAAACGACCTATTCCCGTTTGTATCATACGTACCTAGCGGTAATGGCGAGATCATCATCCGCCAGTATGAAGGCTGGGCTGTAGTTCATCCATAACCTCCTTATCATTTCTAAAAATCATTTACAACCATTAAAGTCAAATGAAAAGTTATAAAAATATATTGTTTAGCGTAGCGGCACTTATTGCATGCAGCAGCCAGGTTAAAGCGCAGGATCACCGTTTTGATCCGCCGTGGAACAGCCCTCCCGAAAGTAAGGTCATGTTTACCGTGCCGGGCGTAGATAACGTACCCGATCTATTCGGCGATATCAACGATCCCCAGTTAGTCGTGTTCTTTGCCGGTAACCAGTTTATGTGCCTGGATGATATGATGGCGGCATTTAAGAAGGCTTATCCACAATACCAGCGGGTATTTGCGGAAACGTTGCCTCCGGGCATTTTAGCCAAACAAATTATGGGTGGCTCGATCACCATCGGTAACCTGCGTATCACGCTTAAACCTGATGTTTATACCGCAGGAAAAAACCGCACGGATCAAATGCCGGAATATTTCAGCAAAACCGAAGCCTATGCCTATAACCGTTTAGCCATAATGGTACAGAAAGGCAATCCGAAAAATATTAAAGGATTAAAAGATTTAGGGCAGGCTGCGATCCGTGTTAGTATGCAGAACCCGGATTTTGAAGGGATAGGTAAACGCATTGAGCAGGCTTACGTACTTGCGGGAACAGAATCTTTGCGTAAGACCATTATGGAAGATAAGGTAAAAGATAGTACCACTTACCTTACCCAGATCCACCATCGTCAATCACCGATGCGTATTATGTACGGTCAATCGGACGCAGCACCGGTATGGTATAGTGAGGCTTATTACCAGGTGATGATCAAGCACCCGGTTGATATGGTCGAGATTCCCTCTGATCAGAATATCAACGCGACTTATGTTGCAGGACAACTAAAAAATGCGCCGCATGCGCAGGCAGCCAGGGATTTCATGGACTTTTTAGTTAGCCCGGCAGCCAAAGCGATATACCGCAAATACGGATTTACAACCAAATAATAAACGAACATTAACATTAAAAATATGTCATTGCATTTAGGAGATTTAGCTCCAAACTTTACCGCACAAACTACCATCGGGGAAATTGATTTTTATGAATACCTGGGCGACAGCTGGGGTGTATTATTTTCTCACCCAGCTGATTATACCCCCGTATGTACTACGGAACTGGGTAAGACAGCCCTATTAAAAGGCGAATTTGACAAACGTAATGTAAAAGCGCTTGCTTTAAGTATAGACCCGCTTGATAAGCATCTTGCCTGGATCAGCGATATTAACGAAACCCAAAATTGCAGCGTAGAATTCCCACTGATTGCAGATGAAGATCGAAAAGTATCGATGTTATATGATATGATACATCCAAATGCGTCGGCAACAGCCACCGTTCGTTCCTTGTTTATCATCGGGCCTGATAAAAAAGTTAAACTGATGATCACCTATCCGGCATCTACCGGGCGTAATTTCAATGAAGTATTACGGGTGATAGATTCTTTACAGCTAACCGACGAATACAGCGTAGCTACGCCAGCGAATTGGGAAGCAGGCGAGGATGTGATTATTGGCTTGGGTGTTAAGACGGAAGACATTGAATCAAAATTTCCGAAAGGGCATCGTATTATTAAACCTTACCTGCGTTATACGCCACAGCCTTCATCAACCACGAAAGCATGAAAAAATATCTTTTAATAATATTTCTTATCGGGCTGATCAGCCGTGCTGCATTTGCTCAGACTGATACGCTTCATGTTTACGGCCCAGGTGGTCCGCTATCGGCGATGCAGGATTGCGCCAAAGCTTTTACCGCGAAAACAGGTATCCCTGTAAAGGTGATGGGCGGCCCCGACCCTAAATGGCTGACCCAGGCTCAGCAAAATGCCGATGTGTTCTATGGTGGTGCTGAATATATGCTTACCCAGTTTATTCAGGCCCATCCGGGGATGGTTGATGCCGTTACACGAGTTGAGTTGTATAAAAGAAGAGCGGCCATTTTGGTCAGGCCGGGGAACCCTAAACATGTTGCAACGCTGAAGGACCTAACCAAACCGGGAATCCACGTCTTAGATGTGAATGGTGCGGGGCAGTTTGGATTATGGGAAGATATCGCGGGTAAAGAAAACCTGATCGGAGCGATACAAAATAATATTAGCAGCTCTTTTGCCAATACAGCGCTGGGCATCGAAGCCTGGAAAAAAGACAACCGTTATGATGCCTGGATTACCTATGCCTCCTGGCATCAAAACTTAAAAGAGATCACTCAGATAGTAGAATTACCAATTTCATTGCGTTTGTACCGGGGTACACCAGTTGCATTAGCCACCAATAGTAAGCATGGCACACAGGCTAAACAATTTGTTCAGTTCCTGCAAAGCCCGGCAGGTCATACGATATTTGAAAAATGGGGTTGGGAATAATCAGGCATAGGGGGCCTTTATTAAAGCACGCCTTAATTGCCAGCTTTATCGCCATCTCGGTAAATACATTGTTGCTCCAACTTGCACCAATGATCCATATTAAGGCGGAAGGTGGCGGACTTTTAAAATTATTATTAAAATATGGCCGGCCAATAACCGGCCATATTGCTTTTTTATATACGTCATTATTTGGCGTAGTCTTTCATTACCTTACAGGACGTGTAATGGTTATAATTTATGTCTGCTGGTTTAGCCGGTTGTTAAAAATGTCTGGCTGGATTAAAGGCAGCCTCTTTTCTTTATTGCCATGGCTAATTAATGGAGTTATAGTGTTACCACTTTTAGGGTATGGTTTGCTTGGCAATTACAAACTCTCCTTAGCAGGGATGTGTTATTTCTTTATAGCGAATTGGTTATTCGGATTAGTACTTGGATGGCTATTTGCATATTTGAGTAAATCTGCGAACAAATAATTCATAACTTTACATTATCAACCATGTACAATGGTGATGAAAATAATGCGTTTTCATGATTGATCTTTGATTAACAAAATCAAACAGATCATGAAAACTTTACAAAACTTAACTCATCACCAATTTACAGAAAGAACAATCGAATTAGGCGATAAGGCAATTAATACAGGGGTGATTATAGCTGCCTTCGCCTTTTCAGTTTTACCTTTTATATTAATGATTGCCAGGTTATCTTAAAACGTTAATTCATCCAAATGTTAGACTTCCGATTACAAGTGTTTTATACAGTAGCCAAAAGGCTCAATTTCACCAAAGCCTCAGCTGAATTGTATATCAGCCAGCCAGCAGTTACCAAACACATTAAAGAGTTAGAAGCTGAATATAAGGCAACCCTTTTTGAGCGCAGCGGAAATAAAAAGATCGTATTGACCCCGGCGGGCGATATGTTGCTTCAATATGCCGATAAGCTATTGGCTATTTATAAAGAATTAGAATTCGATATGAACTTACTGATAAAACAGCATTCGGGCGTGTTGCGGATTGGTGGCAGTAATACCGTTGCACAGTATGTGATACCACAGGTATTGGCACAGTTTCACAAAAAGTTTAGAGACACGCGCGTAAATCTGGTGACCGGTAATACAGAGCAAATAGAACAGGCTTTATTAAATAAAGAAATAGACCTGGGAGTGGTAGAAGGAATAAATCGTAATCCGCAGATAAAATACCAGGAATTTATTGCCGATGAACTGGTGCTGGTTTGCAGTGCAACTAATAATATCGTTAAAAAGGATATGATAAAGCCTGAGGAATTAAAAATGCTTCCTTTACTGTTACGCGAACCCGGCTCAGGGTCACTTGATGTCATTGCGCACGCGCTCAAGCCATTCGATATTAAATTATCCGACCTGCAAACAGAAATGCAGTTAGGCGGAACCGAAAGCATTAAATCATACCTGATGCATAGTAATTGTTTCGCCTTCCTTTCCGTTCAGTCTATACTAAATGAACTCAAGGCAAATACTTTGAAAATAGTAGACATTAAAGACTTTAATATAGAACGGCCTTTCTACTTTATTCAACCGCACGGGCAACCGTCTTCATTGGCGGAATTATTTATGCGTTTTGCGAAAACTTACAAGACACATTAAGTTTATAATGCTATTTGATTAATAACTAAGGGTTATTGTAAATAAACAATCGCGATAAAAATTGATAGTTTTTCTGATTGGTATTTGTATCAACAAAAAGAAAAAACATCATGAAAACATTTCAATTAGTAGTCGACCCTAAAATCTTAATCACCGGTAAATCTTGTCACTACACTTACGCCCCGGTAAAAAAAGTTGAACATATCGCTTTGGAAGACAAAGCAATGATTGGGATTAAAACCAAAACAGGTTGGTTTGATAAAGATGCACCGCAAAACCTTTCTTATAAAGAAGCGGGTATAAGGGCAATAATCGTAGTATTTATGCCGGCACTATCCGCTATCGACTGGTATTTGCACACGCATACCATGATCTTTATTGCTCCTTTCACCATTTATCTTGCAGTAAGCGCACTTACAATGACCTGCCAGGTGAAGGCTTTATTTACGAAGGATAAACAGAATGATAGCCAGGTATTGTAAATAAGCTTTCATATATATAAAAGGATTTTTTTGAATAAAAAACGCTTATAAAAT
>JAFDZK010000295.1 GCA_018267005.1 Bacteroidota bacterium | reverse complement strand
GACAACTATTCCACTTTATATCTATACACCTGACTGCCTATCCGGCCCTGGTCGTCGATACCTTCAACCACCACGCGGTAAGTTCCCTTAGTATCGGCATTATAGTATTCGAATGACGCTTTGCCATTCTTGTCGGTTATGATATTAGGTGACCAGTAAATGGTAGTCCGCGTATCCGGCGGGTCATTTTCAGCTTTAGGGCGATCGTACCTGGGAGAATAAAATACCCTGGCTTTGTGATAGCCCTGGAATGGATAAGTGATCAGGCCTGCCGGCGTTTGGCTGGTAACGTATTTCGGGTCGGCTTCCCGACGCGTGGTAACAACCAGGGCTCCCCCGCCTGCTATACTCGAACCGTAGATCGATCTTGCGATCCCGCTTCGCAGAACCTCTATGCTGTAAATATCGTCTTTGTTCAGATCGTTCAGACTTCCGGGCGGAAGTATAAGGCCGTCTACAATGATCGACATGGGTGCGCCATTCCTGTTGTTTATCGGCGTTCCGTTAAGAGAAAACTTTACGCCCATTACCCGTCCGTTAAGGCAATCTGACACATTAATGCAATCGCCCATTTTGTCACCCATGATCACCTGGTCGGCATCGCCGCCGCCGTGGAGGTTGGATGAACGAGACATATCGGGCGCCGGATTGATTTTTTTGGCTTTGATAACGACCTCTTTTAATACCGTCGTATCTGTACCTGCATAACGTTTGGTGGTGACAACAACATACCCAAATTGATTTACCTTACCCAATATCGGATCGTACCCATTCGGATCGATCACCCTGACCGATTGTATCTCGTCCCACGAATAAGCAGGGAACGGGCCGACAACTACCAGGCCGTCGAGCACAAAGCTGCCACCCCTGTAGCCGGGCATCAGCGCCCTGATCGCCTCGCCCAACGTAGCGTAGTTACGGGCAAGGCTCATATCCAGGTTTCTCTCAAGCGCCGTGCCGTATCCGTTGAATATATCCGGCTTGAATTGTTTTTTAGCGGTAATGGTAACGCCGCTCAGTTGTGTGCGGGCTTTTAGCGAGTCCTGCCTTCGCTGTTCCCGGTATTCAGTAATGTTTTTCAGCATGGCAGGTGATAAATTATTAGCAGGGTAAAGATCAGGGGTATGGTCTTTTACCACCGCCGGATAATCCGTTTGCTTTACATAAATAGCTACATTGCTGCCGTTGTGTTGCTTACGGGCTCTTATTACAATCTTTCCGGTATCGGGCAGATCAAGCCCGGTAAACCTGAAGATACCATTCACATCTGTCGTTGTGTCGGTTATCAGGCCGGTGCTGGTAGCAAGTAAGGTTACTTTGCCATTGGGCAGCGGCGTGCCTGACGGCGTTTTCAGCGAGCCTTCCAACTCCAGGTCCTGCTCGGCCTGGTAAGCCAATTTTGGACGGGCGCTGCTTAACACCTGCTTCCATTCAAAACGACGGTAGCCCTGCGTCAGCATCAGCACATCCAGGTCGGCGCGCTTTTGGTTACTGGCTTCGGTAAAATAATAATTAGGCTGCTCGATGTAACCCTTCAGGTCCGACGTCAGCAACAGGTTGTTCACGATGGTGCTTTCGTCGTTTTCGTTGCCCGGCAGACGGCTTTCGTTAACCACCGCTGCCGAAAGGCTTGCAATATTCACCAGGCTGTCCTTTTTGGTGTCGATATCGATCTTTACCTTTTGCCGCGCGGTGTAGGCGGCCGCCGGGGACGAAAGCTTAATGTGCAGGCTGTCGTCGGCATTGATAAAGGCAATGCGTTCGTTCAGCGGTTCGCCCGCCCCGGAGAATAGCGTGAACTGTGCTATGCCAGTCGGAAATCTCTTTTTCGGCACGCTGATGGTAAAGGATGATGCGGATAGCTTGAACTGCGTGGTAAAATACACCTGCCCGGCCGATTGCGCCACTAAGTAAAACATGGCGTTCTGCGAGTCGTGAAACAACTGGTCGTTGGCCGCTACATGTACATAAGCCGTATCCGGATCGCTGTTGTTTACCGTCAAAACAAAACCTTTATCAAGCGCCGCCGGCAGATCGAAGGTCATTTTCAGACTGTCGGCCGTGACGATATGGGCCTTATAGCTTTTGCCCTGCTGCGGGGAAAGCGCGAATACACCCATGCCTAAATGTTGAGTGGCGAATGTCGCCACTTCGTTCCCGTCGTTATCGACAACTACACCACTCAGGTCTTGACCTAAACCATTCAGCCCGACACATTTGATCGCCACCCTCGACCGCAGTCCGTTAACCAGCCCCCCGCCTTCGGGGAAGAATTGCACATCAGGCTTTTTGGCCGTCGTCTGACCTCCTTTGGGGGAAACAACCGACAGCGCCCCCATGATCCTGACACGCTGGTTGAAAAACCAGGCCGGGCCTGCGTTGCGCATCCAGTTGGTATAGGCCCTGATGTGGTAATTGCCCGGTTTCCAGGCACGCGAGACGGAAAAATCGCCCCAGGTGATGCCTGCCGCCATTTTTAGAACACGGCGCACCACTACTGAATCGTTTTCATTGATCAGTTCACAGTATAACACGCCGCTCAAAGCCGAAAGCTTATGGTGCGTGCCGGCTACGGTATACGCTTTGAACCAAATGGTATCGCCGGGGTAATAATACGGGCGATCCAGGTGCAGGTAGACTTTTTCTGTAGGATTATCGGCGCTGTATTCCGACAGCGATTGCGTGGCTTTCGCCAAAAAGGGACTGTCGGTTTGCGCGTACGATATACGGCACAATCCGGAGAGCAGGGATATTAAAAGATAGAGCCTCAATTGCATGAGTAAGATTTAGTCAAAGCAAGTTACCAAATCTTTAATATGCAGCAACCGGAAGTGGTGACGAATATGTCAGAATTGTATTAGAAAACGGTTAGAGAATCGGCTGCTGCGTAGCTGGCAGGCGTCATTTTTCCTGTATGGAGGCCCCCCGGCGCCCTTATAGCCAGAGGGCCAAAGGCTCAAAGCTTTGGTCCTTCTGCTTTCTCAAAATTTATTCTTCCACATCATGCTTTCGACAGGACGTGTTGTAGGATTATTGTATTTGGCGTTGGATTTGGTGTTATATAAGGTTTCGATCTCGCCTTCAACCACGAAATAGATCAATTGGCCGATGGGCATGCCTGCGTAAACACGTACCGGTTGCGCTACGGATATTTCCAGCGTCCAGGTATTGCAGAAACCTACGTCGCCTTTGCCGGCCGTGGCATGGATGTCGATGCCCAGCCTGCCGGTGCTCGATTTACCTTCCAGGAAGGGCACATGGCGGTGTGTTTCGGTGTATTCCATGGTTACGCCGAGGTACAGCGTATCGGGCTGCAGCAAGAAGCCCTCCTTAGGGATCTCGAAAGCATCGATCTCGTTATGCACCTTCGCGTCGAGCACGCGGCTGCGATAGGTGGCCAGGTGCTTGCCCAAATGCACGTCGTACGAATTGGTGCCCAGGCACTCGCGCTTAAAAGGCTCAATAATGATGTTCCCGGAATCAATTTCCTCCAGGATCCTCTTGTCAGATAAGATCATATTTCCGCTGCGATAAAGCGCCTAAATTATAATTATTTGACATAAGTTTGCCATGCTTTTTGCAATTTTACTTTTATGGCGATAGCATACAAAAAGCAGGTCGATAGCGATACCGAATTTGCTCTTTGGAGGATAGAGGAGAAGGCGGAAGACCTGTATAAAAAGCTCCAGCTCGATGAGCACGAGAAGGCCTACGTGGAAAAGCTGAGCCTTGGCAAGCGTCACTTGCACTGGCTGGCGGTTCGGGTACTGCTGCGAACCATGCTGAATACCGACGAATTTATCGACTGCAAGATCGACTCGCATGGCAAGCCTTATTTGGTGCATCTTCCCTACCACATTTCGTTAAGCCACTCATTCGACTATGCCGCGGTAATGATGAGCCGCAGCGCGCCCGTAGGCATCGACATAGAGCAGATACGCGAAAAGGTGGAGCGCATTGCTTACAAATTCATGCAGCCGGCTGAATTGGCATTTATCGACGGAGCAGACCCGGTGAAGCATCTTTACGCTGCCTGGTGCGTTAAAGAGGCTGTTTATAAATGCTTTGGGGAGAAAGAGGTGTCGTTTGCGGACAACATTTCGCTGGAGCCTTTTAGTTTTGTTTGCCCGGGAATGGTGAACGCACATTTGGACAAGGGAAAGGTGCATAAAGACTACCGGGTAGATTATTTGCAGTACGAGGATTATATGATAGGTTACGTAAAGGGATAGGGATATGAAAAACAAGCAGGTTGAATTCCAGGACTGGGGCCTGGTTGATTATAAAGAGGCCTGGGACAGGCAGGAAGTCTTGTTCGGGCAAACGGTTGAGCAGAAAACGCGCATCCGCAATATGAAGATGGTAACCGAAGGCGAGGAATACCAGGAAGACGAGCAGACGCCTAATTACCTCGTGTTCTGCCAGCACCCGCACGTATATACCCTGGGTAAGAGCGGCAAGCCTGAGCACCTGTTGCTGGATGAAAAGGGACTTAAGGAAAAGAATGCCAGCTATTACCCCATCAACCGGGGCGGAGATATTACCTACCATGGGCCGGGGCAGATCGTGGGGTATCCGATACTGGATTTGGATAACTTTTTTACCGACATACACCTGTACCTGCGCACGCTGGAAGAAACGGTGATCATGACGCTGGCTGACTATGGGCTCGAGGCGGGACGCTACCCCGGCTACACCGGCGTATGGTTCGACGCTGATAACGACAGGGCGCGCAAGATATGCGCCATGGGCGTGCGCTGCAGCCGCTGGGTTACGATGCATGGCTTTGCCTTTAACGTAAACGCCGACCTGGATTATTTCAAAAATATCGTCCCCTGTGGCATTGACGACAAAGACGTTACCTCTATGCAGCGCGAATTAGGCCGCCATGTGGACGAGGAAGAGGTGAAACGCCTGCTGAAAGGCCATATCGCCGAGCTGTTTGGAATGGAATTGAAGCAGAAAGCCTAAAGCTGAAAGAATAAAGCTTTGGACTTTCGGTCTTAAGCTGTCGGTGCTCAAAATACACAAGCGTTTTGGGTTAGGAAAAAGCAGGAAATTGTTAAATTTGTTATTATGACCATCCAGGTATTTCCATATAATGAACAAGAAGAGAAAGCACTTTTGGATTTCCTGAAGAGCCGTCATTATCACTACCGTTCGACTGATGAAAGCGAACCGGATGCCGAATTCCTGGAACAATATAACAAGGAAATAGATGAAGCTGAATCTCAGATAGATGCTGGTGATTACCTGACCCACGACCAGGTAA
>JAFDZK010000294.1 GCA_018267005.1 Bacteroidota bacterium | reverse complement strand
GGCGATACAGCCCTGCCGGACGGGGCAGATGGCACAATCCGGATTTTTCGGCTTGCAAAGTAAGGCGCCAAACTCCATCATGGCCTGGTTATGGAGACCCGGGTGTTTTTTGTTAAGCAACTCATCGGCCAGGGATTGGGTCAGCTTTTTCCCCTGGTTTGAATTGATCCGTTCCATAATGCCAAAATATCGCGCCAGCACCCTGGCTACATTGCCATCGACCACCGCATGAGGGCGGTTGGCCGCGAACGAGGAAATTGCCGCCGCGGTATATTCGCCTATACCTTTAAGACGCAGCAGGCTCTGGTAATCGACAGGAAAAACTCCGTTATACTCTCGCGTGACCTGCCTTGCGGTTTTGAGCATGTTTCTTCCGCGCGAGTAATAACCCAAACCTTGCCATAGATTCAAAATATCGCCTTCTTCGGCCGCCGCGAAGGCCGCAACGTCAGGATACCTTTCGAGGAAACGGTAGAAATAGGGCATACCCTGCTCTACACGGGTTTGCTGCAGGATGATCTCGGACAGCCATATTACGTAAGCATCGGTAGTGTTACGCCAGGGCAGATCGCGCTTATTGACAAGGTACCATCGGATCAATTCGTCGGAAAAATTCATTGCTTCAAATGTAACTTTCGGGCTATCAAAATTCACCAACGTTTGTAAGCTTTGTATCCTATTCGTTACAGACTTAAAAAAAATCCTGCATTTATTTCAATATTTCTTTATAAACCAATACTTTTGCAACCCCAAAACAGTTAAGTATTTACACATTTAATAAAGGAAAAACTGATATGACTAAGGCAGAAATTATAGCTGAGATCTCATCTAAAACAGGCATCGAAAAGGTTGACGTGCAGGAAACTGTAGAAGCTTTTTTCAAGGTTGTTAAAAACTCAATGGTAAGCGGCGAGAATGTTTATGTTAGGGGTTTTGGCAGCTTTGTAGTAAAAAAACGTGCAAAGAAGACAGCGCGTAATATTTCTAAAAACACGGCTATAATTATCCCTGAACATTTTGTTCCGAGCTTTAAACCTGCCAAGACTTTCGTCGAAAAAGTAAAATCAGGCGCCAAAAAGGCTTCGAAATAATCGGTTGACAGCATGAACTGGAAACAAATAATCGTAATAGGAGCAGTATTTGCACTTTGCGCATATTTGTTTCGGCAGCCTGTTAAAGGATTGGTAAAACCCAAGGTGGCCAAGCAGGGGAACGGCGTAGTTTCGGACTCCAAACCGGCCGCTAAAAACGTCACCGTCTCCGATGTATCGGCTCCGGCCAAAACAGCCATCGGCGCAGCGCTTTCGGCGACTATCAACGACCTGGAAAACCAGTTAAAAAACGCGGCTACCGACGCAGACAAACTAAACCTGGAAAAAAAGCTTGCAAGGCAGTGGGATGACGACAATCAGCCCGCCCCGGCGGCATTTTATTACCAGGCAGCCGCACAGAAGGATAACACCTTTGACGATTGGCTGAGCGCCGGAAACCGGTTTAACGATGCTTTTAAATCGACGTCGGACACTTCAGTACAACCTGCCTTCATATCGAATGCTATCGGCGCATTTAAAAACGCCGTTAAGCTGAAACCAGATAACCTGGATGCAAAAACAGGCCTGGGCGTGGCGTACGTGAACCAGACAAGTTTAGGCATTCCTGATCCCGACGGGGGATCGCCGATGCAGGGCATCATGATCCTGCTCGACGTGGTAAAGAAGGATCCGAACAACCGGAACGCGAATTTGAACCTGGGGCTGTTCGCAATGAAATCAGGGCAGTTTGACAAGGCCGTTGCGAGGTTCAAAAAGATGGTCGAACAGAAACCCGAGATCGAACCATACTTTTACCTCGCGGAAAGCTACAGGCAGCTTGGTATGAAAAAGGAAGCTGTCGATGCTTACCAGAAATGTAAGCAAATGATTCCCGACCCCATAATCGATCGGAAGATCGATCAGTACATAAAGGAACTAAAGAATTGAATTAACAACAAAAACATTAAACACTATGCCGAGCGGTAAAAAACGTAAACGACACAAAATGGCTACTCACAAACGCAAAAAGCGTTTAAGAAAGAACAGGCACAAAAAGAAATAAGTTGCTTAACAGCAACTTTTGCTGCTTTATGGCAGTAAAAATGCCTGTTATTGTTTCACCACTTGATAAAGCGGCCTCATTTTCAGTCGCTTTGAGAAATGGAGTAGCAGTTGGTAAAGGAATTAATTATCGATTCGACCCCGAACGGGGCTACTATTGCGTTATTACAGGATAAACAACTTGTAGAACTTCATAAAGAGCAGGTCACCAACAATTACACTGTTGGCGATATATACCTTGGCAGGATCAAAAAGATCATGCCCGGGCTAAATGCTGCTTTTGTTGATGTCGGTTACGAGAAGGATGCCTTTTTGCATTACCTCGATCTGGGTCCGCAGGTGCAAAGCCTGCTGAAGCTGACCAAAATGATACGCAGTGGCGGCTACCAGTCGAAATTGCTCGACCACTTCAGGCCGGAGCAGGACATCAACAAGTCGGGCAAGATATCGGAGGTGCTGACCAAGAACCAGCTTATTCCCGTACAGATAGCCAAGGAGCCTATCTCGACCAAAGGGCCGAGGTTAAGCTCCGACCTGTCTATTGCCGGGCGGTACGTGGTGCTGGTGCCTTTTTCTGAAACCATATCCATTTCAAAAAAGATCAAGAGCAATACCGAGCGGAACCGGCTGCGTAAGATCGTCGAGAGCATCAAACCGAAGCATTTTGGCGTAATCATCCGTACCGTTTCGGAGGGCAAGGGCGTTACAGAAATGCAATCGGACCTGCTGGACCTGATATCGAAATGGGAGTCCTTTATCACCCGGCTGCCATCGGTCGAACCATCGAAAAAAGCGCTGGGCGAGATCGACCGGACATCGACCTTACTGCGAGATATTCTGAACCCGGATTTTCAGCATATTTATGTGAACGATCAGTCCATTTACGAGGAGGTGCGCTCGTATGTGCGCCAAATATCACCTGACCTGGAAAATATCGTCCGCCTGCACAAGAACAAGGAGCCGATATTTGAACACTACGGTGTAGAAAGGCAAATTAAAGGAGCTTTCGGCAAGACAGTTAACCTGGCGGGCGGCGCTTACTTAGTGATCGAACATACTGAGGCGCTGCATGTCATCGACGTAAACAGCGGCAATCGTACGGCCAACAAGGAAAACCAGGAGGAAAACGCCTTCCAGGTGAACAAGGAAGCCGCGCGCGAGATAGCACGGCAGTTAAGGCTTCGCGATATGGGCGGTATCGTCGTCATCGACTTTATCGATATGCACAAGCCCATGCACCGTAAGGACCTGTTCGATCATTTGCGAGCCGAGATGGCTCACGACAGGGCAAAGCACACCATATTGCCGCCGAGTAAGTTCGGGCTGGTACAGATAACCCGCCAGCGTGTGCGGCCGGAAATGAATATCGTAACCAGCGAGCTATGCCCTACCTGTCATGGTACGGGAACGGTAAGGCCGACGATCCTTCTGCTTGACGATATCGAGAACAATTTCAACTATATACTTGTCGAGCAGAACGAGAAACATATAACGCTGGCGGTGCATCCTTACATCGAGGCTTATATCAAAAAAGGCCTTATCAGCAGGCAGGTGAAATGGTTCTTCAAATACGGCCAGTGGATAAAGGTTAAAGCTAATCCCGCTTACCAGATCACCGAATTCCGCTTCTTCTCATCAAAAGACGAAGAGATCAAACTTTAATGTGCAGGTTTTAGGTGTGCGAGTGTGCCAATAATATTGTACACTGGTTCTTTGTCTGTGTTTACCGCACAAAGATCGCTCCACGTACAAGCGGGCTTGGGCAAACGCGGCGAAGCGCGATTTTATTATCGGTTATTCCGTGGATGTTACTTTATGAATAACCTGTTCAAGCTGATGCAGGTCGAACGGTTTGGCTAAGTAAGCTTCGGCGCCGGCATTGTTCGCCAGTATTTGAATATCACTGTTAGCCGAGAAATATACTACCGGTATGTCTTTAAGATGCTCGGCGCGTTTCAACCGTTGAGTGGCAACTATGCCGCCGGCATCGGGAATCCAGTTATCCATCAGGATAACGTTTGGCTGTATCTCAGATACCTTTTCGGTTACGTCGTTGCAGTCGGTGTAAGTATACACCTCCCATCCCTGCTCCTCAAAAACGTAGCTGCAAATGGAGAGGATATCTTCATCGTCATCAAAGATCATAATTTTCCTCTTGTCTGTGATGTTCATCTGGCTGGGTTGGGCTGTTTGTACTATACACACTAAGTTCGGCAAATGTTTTTATTTTTTTAAAATAAATCAATAGCGTATATTTATATAACTGTAATATGGTGATTAGCAACGTACAAGAGTGTGGATGCGATAAGAATTCCATTCAAGGTAAAAACCGATGATTCTGTTGTCAAATCATTGTAACAGCCATTAACTGTCATTCGTAAAAAAGTCCGTTCTCAATTTACTGCGCCGGCCCCCATGAAGAAAGAATCCCCTACCGAAACGCTTGTCGGCACGCTGACCGGACGACGCGGTGCCAGTGGTATCAACCCCAATGCCGAATGGATGGCTTTTTTTAACGCCCTGGACGAGGTTTACTTTTCGGTTGATATGGCCACTTTTAAGGTAACCAGTATATCTGAGGCCTGCGAAAAGCTATTTGGTTACACGCAAAACGACTTTATCACTCAGCAGCAATTATGGTTCCGCATGGTACACCCCGATGATCGGCATATTATCGATAACGAAAACATAATGTTTCGCCGGGGAGAACCTGTCGCCAACGAGTACAGGGTGATTTGCAAAGACAACAGCATTCGCTGGGTTGCCAATAAAGTAATTCCGCATATGGACGAACGCGGAAACCTGCTGAGCATCGAAGGGATAACAAGAGATGTTACCCAACGGAAAAATGCCGAGGACAGGGACAGGGAAAGGGAGGCCCGCTACCGCCAGATCGTTGAAACCGCACAGGAAGGCATTTGGACCATCGACGAGCATGAAAAGACCAACTTCGTAAACAAAAAAATTGCCGAGATGCTTGGTTACACTCCCGAGGAAATGATGGGTAAGGAGCTGTACGATTTTATGGACAAGGCCGGAAAAGCTTATGCGCTGGCATGTATGGAGCGGCGGCGCAGGGGGTCCAAAGAAAATCTCGATATCCGTTATAAAACCAAAAGCGGCGAGGACGTTTGGGCTAATATTTCCGCTAACCCGATATTGGACAAAAACGGCGTTTATAAAGGTGCATTGGCAATGGTGACCGATATAACGCGGCG
>JAFDZK010000293.1 GCA_018267005.1 Bacteroidota bacterium | reverse complement strand
AGGAATATTATGTAAAGAGCTGTTTTTACATTGCCTTATAAATGAGCTTATTAAAATCGATATTTTACATAATTAAACACTTTGCATAACCGGTGTTATGTAAAACTTTACATAAAAGCGGCGCGACCGGCAGGGTAACCGGGGAGCACCTGCACTTCGGTATCCGTTACCGCCATCAATACATCAATCCAATTAAATTTTTATACCAACTGCTAATTAAAAACGAAAATGAGCAAAAACTTCAAAGCACTTCCCGCACAGCTTTCAGATAGGCTGGCCGCGGAGATCAGGGAGGGCAACTCCTTATTTCAAAAACCTGTAAAAGACAACGGACAGCCGGCCTTTGTTAAACCTATCAACCCCACCACAGGCAAAAGCTACAGTGCCATGAACGCGCTGATACTTGGGATGCAGCGCCATGACGATCCGCGCTGGATGTCGGCCGACGCCGCCCGCTATGCCGGGAACTGGGTTAAGAAAGACGAAAAGGGCACTATGATCGAGTTTCCCAAAACCAGTGATATCCAGGCGATCCGTACCGCTGACGGCCAGCGCATCAAGGATGGCGCCGGTGTCACACAAACCAAAACAGTGGAGTTTGAAAAGCCGCAGCGCAGCCAGGCCTTTTTGTTCAATGCCGAACAGTTGAAGGATATTATGCCACTGGATGAGTTTCTCGCCAAACAGAACGAGGGCCATACCTTATCGCCAATTGAGCGGGCGGCTAAACTGATCGAGGACAGCAAAGCGGTCATTATCCATGGCGGCCAGGAAGCTTATTACGATAAGCAGCGGGACGCGATCTTCCTGCCGGAAATGGAATCCTTTGAAAATGAAACCAAATACTACCAGGCAGCCATCCACCAGCTGGCCCACTGGACAGGCCATGAAAGCCGGCTGAAACGACCGATGGAGGGCAAGTTTGGTTCCCTGGATTATTCCCGAGAGGAAATGCGCGCAGCCGTAGCAGCGATACTGATCGGCGGTGACCTGAAGATCGGCCACAATTTTGGGCAGCATGCTGCCTATATGAGCAATTTCGTCAAAATATTAAAGGATGAGCCCTTTGAGATCACCAAGGTTTCCAGGGATGCCCAAAAGATCGCTAATCTGTTATTAGGCAATAACCAGAAGCGGGAGCAAAAGCAAGGCGTCGAGCAGCAGGGTTTTAAGATAGGCGATGAGATCGCCTATTTGGATACCACCTACAAGGTATTGGAGACCAAAAATAAAAGCGTTAAGGTGGAGGACGCCGACGGCAACCGGAAGGTCTTACAGCCAAACTACGGCCTCTACAAATCCCTGCTCGAAGCCAAATATAATCCTCGTGAACAGGAGATTGGCGAGGAACAGGAAAACGAATTGGTAGAGGAACAGGAAAACACCCATAAAATAGGACGTTAAAATGAACCTGGTTAATTTCCATGAAGATGAGCTTCCGATCAAGGATATGGAAACCATCGGGCTGGCCGCAGGCGGCCAGCTCCTGTTAAATGTCGATGACCTGAACGCGTTGCTTTCAGGCCGCCGTACCGGCTTACTGGAATTGCAAAATCTCGAAGCCGAGAACATTAAGATTAAATCGCTTAACGCTAAAATTTCACTGCAACATACTGACGAGGGTAAAATGGACCTGCTGATCCACCCGATCTACCGCAAGGCCCAAAGGCCGGAATTTCTGGACGAGAACGAGGCCGGGAAATTGCAGAAGGGCGAGGTGGCCAATCTCCTGAAGATCACCAAGGATAACCACGGCAATAAAACCGAAATGCTGATCGAATACGACTCGGAAACTAAGGAATTTATCGTGTCCGATACGGAAAAGATCCTGGCACCGGATATGGTGAACAATGAATTTCTCACTGCCGCACAAAAGGAAAATTACCGCAAAGGCCGTGAGGTTGAAATTGCTGACGGCACGAAGTTCAGCTACTCCGCCGTGGACCATCATGGTATCCGGGCCAATAAACTGGCGCTGGTCGCCTCAATTTTGATGGATGGCGGCTTATCCTATGTGGTCTATAAGGGCCTGAACGCCTTGTTTAATGAAAAGCGTGACGAAAAGGCCGCCGCAAAATTGAGTCCCGGTTATCACCAGGCTTTGAAGGATGTCGAAAATCACCGTGCTTTTATTCCGGAGGTTGAATTTAACAGCCGTAGCCGGACCACAGGGCGATGAATGAAGTATTAAATAGGCTTGGCATTTCCCCGGAGATACAGGCCTTTTTTGGTCTTTCGACTAAGCTGATATTTTACTATGGTGATGATGTGGAAGAATTTAGCGAAGCGTTTCACCGGGTTCCGACCACGCGGAACCTTTGGGTTGCAGGTGCCGAGCTGGCAAACCACATCGTCATTACCTATTCCGCGATGGAAGCGATTGCCTTTATTAGTACCAACCGGCACCGCTACCAAAAATTGGAACAGCTGGCTTTTGTCGCCATCGGCAATAAACTACAAGCAGAGCAAATCGACTGGATCAGGAATACCTATCCGGGGAGAAAACTCACGCTGGTTTTCGGCCGTCAAGTGATCGATCAAATAACCGCCATCAAGCTGGCCGCTGGCATTAAGAATTTTGCGATACGGGTGTATTTTGAAAATAACAAGGTTATCATACGGCACCATGCTGAACAGCGGGTCTTTGATGCTGACCGGCTAAGCCTGCATGAATTTCAGGAGGCCTTCGGCTTGCGTCCGCGCTTAAATACAGGAAAACCGATAAAGGCATTGACCTTTTTAGACCAGCTCAAAACTAACCTTTAAAAAAAATTAAAATTATGGCAAATTGGTGTCACAACGGAGTCCGCTTCACCGGTGATCCTGAAAAGGTGGCTGAGGCAGTGGCTTTTATGTCAGATATGCGCGTCCGGCAAGAGCAGGACAATAATTACGAAATGCCCGACTATATTGATGCGAAGAATAAGGGAATGGTCGAGATATATACCAAAGACGATGAAGTTCATTTCAGGTCTGCCTGGGAACCGCCTCTTAAGGCTTTATGTCAGATCGCGGATCATTACGGCATCGGATATATCAATAAATTTGAAGAACCTGGCATGTTTGTTTATGGTAAAGTTTATTACCATGAGGGAGAATTGCATGGTGTGCGGCTCAAGCATGCAGACTTGGAGAACGTCAACTATGACGAAGACCGTCATGTGTTCATCTACGAGGGGCATGAATTCGATGATGATTTTACCATCATCTACGGCATTTTTGAGAAACAGATAGCCGACTTCGAGGCCGCGCATCCCGAAATGGTTCCTTCAAAGTTAAAGGCTCAGACAAATTCTATTCAACCTCCGGAAGAGGAGCCCGAGCAACAAGTTAAAAAGGGTTTTAAACGATAAGGCTCAAAGATCCATTCACCATTTTGTTTACCATAACACATTTAATTATGAGCGATACACAAGTTATCCTTTTAAAGCCGGCCATGCGTTTTGCATTTTTAAAGGCCTTACCGCTGATACTGCTGGCCATCGTCTTTTTATTGCTGGCCTGGTGGCTATCCCCATATTTTATCCTATTCAGCCTTGGCGTATGTTCGATGGCCTGGTATCGCTTGCTATACATCCGTAGTTTCAAATACGAGATAACGGCGAATTATATTCTGCTGACCCAAGGTATTTTCTTTAAGCGAATCGACCAGATAGAGATGTTTAGGGTCAAAGATTATATCATTACGCAGTCATTCATACTTCAATTATGTAGGTTAATGAACCTTACGCTGAAAAGCACCGACCCCGAAAATCCAACCGTGCAATTTCGCGGAATACCCGAATCTAACCTTATAGAAACGATCAGAGAGAGGGTTTTAGCAGCCAGGAAGATCAATAACACTTACGAATTAAATTAAGATATTACTTGGAATGTACTAATATAATTAGTAATTTTAAATTTAATTAACCAATATGAAAGCCATCGTTCGTAACATACTATTGGCCTGCGTAATTTCCATGTTTGCCTTCTTCGGTGCCGTAGCACGAAAGCATACCAAACAGGAGATGACTGACGCTCAAAAGGCCGAGGCCAGAAAGGAAACGCTAACCTGTTTATCAGTAGCTTTTTTAGCTTGCGGCTTGTGTGCTTGGCGTTGCACAGTGCTATATCGTAGAATTAGCGCTGAGCGTGAAAATCAGCGCAGGTTTAACGAATATATGCGTAGCACTGCTTTTAACAGGCAATAACAAAAATAATTTTTAAATTGCAGGGTACAACGCGGCAATTGTCCGCAATTGTGATAAGGTTTAGGTTGAAGAGCTCCGGAAACGGGGCTCTTCTTTTTTAGGCCGGTCCGAAAACTTTCGGAATAAAACTCTGATCACCAGAGTAGATCTCAAATTGTACCGGTCGGGAGCCATGCGCTCCACCGTACTCCAGTAAGAATCTTCAACACCTACATGGAGGCTTTATTTCTATTTAATACTTATGGTAACGGATGCAAAAAACCAGTTAGTAACCGTAGCGGATCTGGAACTATTCAGGCAGCAAATGATAGATTCCATAAAGCAGATCGTCAAACAGACGAACGGTCCCAAAAAATGGCTCAAATCATCGGAGGTCAGAAAAATGATCGGTGTATCGTCGGGTAAGTTACAAGCCATTAGAGAATCCGGTCTATTAGCGTTCACACGTATCGGGGGTAATATATATTACGACCCTGATGATGTATACAGGCTTTTCGAAGAAAATAAAACGAACAAAAATGAAATTTGAAACCATCGGCAAGGGGACCTCCGTACCGCCGATCAAAGAACATGTTATCATCTATTTTTCGGAAAAAGGGGCGGACAGATCACAGGCTATGAACTTCTTTGTCGATCTTGATAAAAGAAAATGGAAAAATAATAGGGGCAAGCTGATCGCCAATTGGAAATGTGCAGCCTGGAACTACATTTTAAATTTGAAATTTACATAAGGGCTGCTTCTTATTAAATCCACCTCTAAAATATATGGGCCAGGTACCGATCCCGGCCCATATATTAATACTGAAAGTTAACTGGCAATTTTCCTCAATTGACCATCCTCAGTAAATATGATACCTCTTACCCGCGCCAGGGTCTTACTGATCTTACTTTTCTTCACCCTTGCATATCTCTGGGTGGTCCTCACTGTTTTATGCCCCAGCATTTTACTCACTTCTTCCAACGTAAATTCCATAATATTCAACATAATGTCAGCGAACGTATGACGTGCCAGGTGAGTGTTTAACTCGCGATTGATGCCGCATATGACCGCAAGTTCTTTTAAAAATCCATTATAACGCTGATTACTATTAACAGGAACGAGTTGTCCCAACGTCAGCCGGCATGGGTGGTTCTTGTATTTT
>JAFDZK010000292.1 GCA_018267005.1 Bacteroidota bacterium | reverse complement strand
GAGGCTAAAAAACTGTTTGACGATGCGCAAAACCTCTTGAATAAAATCGTTAAGGAAAAGCTGCTGCAAGCCAGTGGCGTTATCGGTTTCTGGCCTGCGAACAGTGTCGGTGACGATATCGAATTATATACGGATGAAAGCCGCGCGCAGCTATTAACCCGTATCCACACCCTGCGGCAGCAGGCTGAAAAGGCGAAGGACGAGCCTTATTACGCGCTGTCGGATTTTATCGCTCCCAAAGAAAGCGGCATAGCCGATTATTTCGGCGGCTTTGCGGTTACAGCCGGTATAGGTTGCGATGCGCTGGTAGCCAAATTTGAAAAGGATCACGATGACTATAACAGTATCATGGCAAAAGCTTTGGCCGACCGCCTGGCCGAAGCTTTCGCAGAAAAGATGCACGAGCTGGTCCGCCGCGAATACTGGGGTTACGCCAAAGACGAAACACTGAGTAATGAAGATTTGATCAAAGAAGAATACCAGGGCATACGCCCGGCGCCGGGGTACCCCGCTTGTCCGGATCATACCGAAAAGATCACTTTGTTCGATTTGTTGAAAGCGAAAGACAATGCGCACATGCACCTGACCGAAAGCCTGGCGATGATGCCGGCCGCTTCGGTAAGCGGGTTCTATTTCGCGCACCCGCAGGCCCGGTATTTTGGTCTTGGAAAGATCAGTAAGGACCAGGTTGAGGATTATGCAAAGCGGAAAGGAATAAGCCTGGAGGAGGCTGAGAAGTGGCTGGGACCGAATTTAAACTATCAGTAGCAGTTGCAGTATGCAGTAGCAGTACATATCTTTAGATCATGACAGGAAGTTTTCGAGACCTTAAAGTATATCAACAAGGTTTTCAGTAAGTAAGGAATTCGCATTTTAAGTTTTAAATTTTATAAAAGTTACATATTGTTAATAGATCAGATAGAGGTCATCACCTTCAGTGTTAACAGATAAACTTACACCTAAAAAATGACTGCAACTGCTACTGCAACTGCAACTAACAAATGAAGATCACCGAACATATCGCAAACGCCAAAGGCAAGACACTTTTCTCTTTTGAACTACTGCCCCCTATAAAAGGGCACACCATACAAAGCATTTATAATGCCATCGATCCGCTGATGGAGTTTAACCCGCCGTTTATCGATGTCACCTATCACCGCGAGGACTTTATTTATAAGCAGCACGATAACGGCCTGCTTGAAAAGGTTTCGTACCGTAAGCGGCCCGGAACGGTTGCCATCTGTGCCGCCATCATGAATAAGTATAAGGTGGATGCTGTGCCTCACCTCATTTGCGGCGGTTTTACAAAGGAAGAGACCGAAAATGCACTGATCGATCTCCAGTTTTTGGGGATAGACAACGTATTGGTTCTGCGTGGAGACGCGCGCATGGCCGATGCCGGTTTTATACCTACGCCCGGGGGGCATTGTTACGCCAATGAGCTGTTGCAGCAGGTATTGGATATGAACAACGGCAGGTACCTGTACGAGGACCAGGAAGTCGCGAACACCGACTTTTGCATAGGCGTGGCGGGTTACCCGGAAAAACACTTTGAGGCGCCGAATATGAAAACTGACTTCAAATTCCTGAAAAAGAAGATCGATATGGGAGCGGACTTTATCGTTACCCAGATGTTTTTTGACAACAGCAAGTATTTTGAATTCGTAAAAACATGCCGCGACAATGGTATCAACGTTCCGATTATTCCGGGGTTGAAACCGATTACCGCATCAAAACAACTCATCAGCTTGCCTAAAATATTCCATATCGATATCCCGGAAGAACTGAGCGACCTGGTGCATAGCTGCAAAACCGAAAAAGATGTGAAAGACGCCGGTATCGAGTGGATGATCAACCAGTGTAAAGAACTGATGGAATTCGGTGTCCCTGTATTGCACTTTTATACCATGAGTAATCCCGGTCCTACAAGAAGGATAGCGGAGGCGATCTTTTAAATATGTTACGACTATCAAAAACACAACGGCGCCACTTAAGCCGGTTTATCATTTTATTAGGCGTTGTACTGGAATACCAAATTTCGGCGGCCGCCGCGGGCACGATTAACCTTTATAAAGGTATTGTTATTCGTCATTCGGTGACGATCAAGACTAAAACGTACCATTTTGCGGGGGAGGACTCGCTATCCACGGCGCCGATTATTATCGAAGGGGATAATATCGTGGTCAATTTCAACGGTGCTGTCGTCGAAGGTAGCGCAGATTTTGAAAATCCCGATAAATTTAAAGGCACTGGTGTTATCGTCAGAAGCGGCAAAAACATCATATTGAAAAACCTGACGCTTAAAGGCTTTAAGGTTGGCGTTTTAGCGCGTAACATAACCGGGTTAAAAATAACCGGCTGCGATTTTAGCTATAATTTCAGGCAGCATTTGAACAGCAACCGTGCCGCAGAGGACCTGGCCGACTGGCAGAGCTACCATCATAACGAAAACGATGAATGGCTGCGTTATGGAGCGGGGATCTACCTTCGCAATTGCGATAAGGCTGAGATCAGTAACAATGTCATCACCAATGGGCAATGCGGGCTGATGATGACCGCCTGTAACGACGGGTCGGTTTATAATAATGATTTTTCCTATAACTCGGGGATCGGCATAGGCATGTACAGGAGCAGCCGGAACCGGGTAATGAATAACAAGCTCGACTGGAATGTGCGCGGGTTCAGCTATGGCGTTTATTACCGCGGCCAGGATTTGGCGGGGATATTGGTATTCGAACAATGTAACGACAATATTTTTGCCTACAATTCGGTCACCCATTCGGGCGACGGCTTTTTCTTATGGGCCGGCCAAAGCACGATGGATACCGGCGAAGGCGGCTGTAACGATAACCTGGTTTTTGGGAACGACTTTTCATATGCTCCTACCAATGGCGTTGAAATTACTTTCAGCCGGAATAAGATCATTAAAAATATCCTGCACGATTGCTGGCATGGCATATGGGGCGGTTTCAGCTACAATACGGTCATAGCTAATAATGATTTCGCCGGCAACTTGTCGGCTATTGCCATTGAGCATGGCATGAATAATACCATCGCCCAAAATAGCTTTACAGATGATAAAGTGTGCCTGGAGCTATGGTCGAACCCCAAAAGGCCCAAAGACATCGGTTACCTGCAAAAGCGGGATACCCGCAGCACGGCCTACACCATCCGCGACAATGTATTTGCCGGAGAAAAGAAAATGTTGAGCATTAACAATACAAGCGACGTGACATTTCTAAATAACCGGGTTAAAGGCAGTGTGCTGGAACAGAAATTTGACACCACAGTTAACAACTTAGTTTTTGACAAAACCGGCGATAAGGCGATACGGGTAACAGATAATACTTACCTGGCCGAACCTGCCCAAATACCAGGCGCGCAAAACGCTATGCTGCCGGCCGCGCACCCTAAAGGAAGACAATATATCATGATGACCGAATGGGGGCCTTATAACTTTAGTTATCCCATCCTTTGGTGGAACAAAACCGACTCGACCGGCAGGATGCATTTTGATCTAATGGGGCCACGGGGGCAATGGAAGTTTATAAAGGCTACCGGCGCATTAAAGCCTTCAGCACTGTCGGGTACGTTTCCGGCGAAATTTGAAATGCAGAAAGATACCACATCACTAACTAATATCGACGTTGAAATGGAGTATCGTGGCGGCGCAATTGTTTCACCTTTTGGTATTAAAAATGATCGCGGCCATCCCTATCATTTCCATTATCGGGAATTTGATATTCCCTATCATTGGCAAATGAAATGGTTCGCCTTTGATACGTTAAGCGATCCCGTTAAACATGCCGCGCAGTTCGGGAAACTTTTGGCCGGTAAGCCTTTAAAAGTAAGCGCGGGCAGCAATTTGGATAAGACCTTTGGCCGCAATTTTGGCAAAAACATACCAAGGGAAAAGATAGCGACGGTATCGGAAAGCCAGATCGACGTTCCGGCCGGCAATTATAGGGTGGGAATCACCGCCTCCGAGATCGTCAAAGTATATATCGATGATAAGCTCGTACTGGACAACTGGGACCCGGCCAAAATCGTAAACTTTGAAGATAACCATTATGAGGCCATCATTCCGCTAAGCGGCAGGCATATAGTGCGTGTAGTGCAGGCCCAATACGGCGACTATGGGACGTTAAATCTCAGCATAAAGCCGGTGTATAAAGAAGATTAAACGGATTGTGGTTGTAGCAGTCGTGCCTACGAATGCTGGACCGCGCCATGAGAATAAATGGTATATTTACGACTTAAACCTTAAACAACTATTAATGAAATTTTTCTACACCTTATTATGCATTGCCTTGCCGTGCACAATTTTTGCCCAATCCAATTATCGTGCGGGTTATGTGGTTAAAAGCAATGGCGACACTTTAAAAGGATTTGTTGACTACCATGAATGGGATCAAAACCCAACATCGGTCGATTTTAAGGTGAATAAAGATGACCATGATGTTTTAAATTTTAACCCCCGAACTATTAAAGAATTCCGGATAACCGGCGCTGAAACTTATATAGCTTATAAGGGACAGATAAGTATGGACAGGAATGCATTTCCGGATTTGCCGCGGGCATTGGATACTACCAAAAAAATCGATACTATTTTTTTACGGCAATTGATTAAAGGAAAATACCTGGCGCTCTTTTATCACCGGGATTTTTTGAAAACAAGGTTCTTTATTGCCGAAACAGGTGCATTGCCCGTCGAGCTTAGGTACTCCCAATATTATGATAATGGCACCGAGCTTGCGGTTAAGTCTTTTTATAAGGGTCAATTTTTATTTTACATCAACAGGTACCGGCCCCACGATAAGAAACTTACCCGCGACGCTGCTGATATTCAATTTAATCAGACCGATTTAGAAAATATGGTATCGGAAATAAACGGCGACAGCTACCAGGCAAAAAAGGCTGCTTACTTTAGGGGTTTTGTTGGTGCAGGATTAAATAACATCAAATCGCACTTCTGGGACAACGATGAATCCATTGCGGTATACAAAATGGTTGGTCCTATCAGAGAGGGCGATGTTTATCCTGAAACGGTCTCCAAATATTCAACGACCGTATCGCCCCGTATAAATTTGGGCATAGATGCTTTTACCAACCCGGAAGTGCAAAAATTGATTTTCCGAATGGAATTGTCTTTCTCCTATAACAGCCCAAGGTTTCAATACGTCGTTGCCGACCCGACCGTCGACAACAACGTTACCAAAACCTACAGTTTCGATCAATATTCTGCCACGCTTACTCCACAGGTCATTCTAAACCTTTACAATAAAAATAATTTCAAGATATATGCCGATGCCGGCTTCGGGCTTAATTTTTCATTGTACAGCA
>JAFDZK010000291.1 GCA_018267005.1 Bacteroidota bacterium | reverse complement strand
GCCGTTAGCTTTTAAAACATGAAGTATTTCCTGACCGCTTCCGCTTGCCTCATTGCGGCAATCGCATCTGCACAACCGGGCATCAGTGAAATGCAGCAGGCACAGCATGACCTTTCTTCCACGTTCTTTTCAGCGTTTGACTGCTGCATGGTGCTGGCCTTTATTTTCGGCGCATTTGGCGGTTTACGAATTTACCATAACTGGCAAATGGGTAAGGATGGTATGGACGCCGCTGTCGCCGCCTGGTTTTTCGCTGCTTTTTTCATGATCCTTTCGGGTCCGTTCCTAAGGGCATTATTCGGTATCTGAATGCCTGTTGCCTGCTATTGCTTCTTTCCATGGAAGTACTAAAAGATACCTGTCTTACCATCTCTTATTGAAATGCCGCCTTTCGGCAAGTTTACAATCGCTAATTCCAATTGGGTGAATTAAACGGGACGTTGTTCGTGATCTGAACGCCCCGCAGCCATAACAGCCGCCCCCGGCCGGCTTTAAAAGATCTCCGCCTTTATTTTTTCTCCAACTTAATGTTTACAAAAGCAAAAAAATTATGGGCTTCAGCTTTGCTGCTGGCCCTGTCTGTCCCAGTATTCGCCCAAAACGGCGTTAACGGCCTGACCACAGCAACCTCCACTCTGAAAACCTATGTTGACCCGGTAACCAATATCACTTTGGTGATCGGCGGCATTGTGGGTATCGTTGGTGCCATCCGCGTCTATTCAAAATGGAATAGCGGTGACCAGGATATCAACAAGGAATTGATGGGATGGGGTGGATCATGTGTCTTTCTCGTTGTTTCCGCGCTGGTGATCAAAGCTTTCTTTGGCTTATAATGGCCAGGAAGTATCCCGTTTATAAGGGGCTGCAAAGGCCCCTTATATTCAAAGGGTTTAAAGGCAAATTCATTTACTGGGGAATTGCCTCCCTTCTGGCCGGACTTGTCTTTGGCGCTTTAACCATCTCTCTGGTCAATATGTGGCTCGGTGCAATGGTACTTATTGGCTTTACCGTAGGCGGTCTGCTCTTCACCGCAGGAAAGCAAAAGGGCGGCCTGCATTCCAAAAGCCGCACCACCAACATTTACATCCTTAATCAATATGGCCGTAAAAACTTTGTTTAACATCCCTTATGCAGGGGTGGATAAGGGAGATGATTTTGACATGCTCATCGGTAACAATGGCGAATACTCGGTGGTCATAAAAATGGTCAATCCTGTTATCCGTTATGCTGCCTATCCGGCAGGATATGATGAGTTCCACCACCTTCTGATCAATGTCGTTAAAATATTAGGCGACGGCTATCTCCTGCAAAAGCAAGATGTGATCAGCCGGGCACTCTACAAAAGTTCCCCGGCAGGAGAATACCTGCAAAAGCAGTACAATGCCCACTTTGATGGCCGGGAATGTCTGCAGGTCAATACCTATTTAACGATAACGCGCCAGGTGAAAAAGGGCGCTTTTTATGTTTATGATGCCCGCATCCTGCGGGATTTCAAACAGGCCGTTGGCAAGGTGCTCGATATCCTGTCCGCGCCGAAAGTGCTTCGTGAGGCGGAACTGAACCAATTGGTGCTGCAAATGCTCAGTATGGATTTTGGCCGTCCTAATATTGTGCTGAATAACCTTGCACCTTCTGATACGGAGATCAGGATCGGAGAAAAGGCAGTCCGCAGCATCAGCCTGGTCAATATTGACAGCATCGATCTGCCGCCTGACGTCGGCGCTTATATCGAGCTGAATGAAAAGGAAAGCATGCGCGGCTTCCCGGTGGATTTTCTGTCGTTTCTTTTTAAGGTTCCCGGTGTCGATGTGATCGTATTTAACCAGCTCATTGAAATTCCCGGCCAGGTAGCCACCCTACGCAAGCTGGAACAAAAGAAGAAGCGGCATGCCGGAATTCCCGACCCCGCGAACCAGTTGTGCGTTGAGGATATCGATCAGCTGTTAAATGATGTGGCCCGTGAAAACCAGATGCTGGTCAACTGTCACTTTAATATTTTGGTGGCAGCGCCAATTTCGGCCATTCAGAAAGCGGTCAATTTTATTGAAAGCTCCCTGTTTCAACTGGGCATTATCCCCAGCCGGAACGCCTATAACCAGCTGGAACTTTACCGTTCTGCCTTGCCGGGTAATGGCGTGGAATTGAAGGATTACGACTGGTTTTTGACCACCTGTGACGCCGCAGTGTGCTTTTTCTTTAAAGAATCATTGCCTAAAGATGAACCTTCCGATTTCCTGCTCAGGTTTACCGACCGTCAGGGCATCCCCGTTGGTATCGACCCGGCTGATCTTCCCATGCGTACAGGCAGGATCAACAACCGTAATAAGTTTGTTTTAGGGCCGAGCGGTTCGGGCAAAAGCTTTTTTATGAACGCCCTGATCGAGCAGTATATGCTCTATAATATGGATATGGTGATCGTTGATACCGGCCACTCATATTCAGGCCTGTGTTCATACTACCAGGGTAAATACATCACCTACACCGACAAAGACCCGATCACCATGAACCCTTTCAGGATCACGGAAGCGGAATACAATATTGAAAAGAAGGATTTTCTCTGCACGCTGATCGGTGTAACCTGGAAAGGTGCCGAAGGTTCTTTTAGTCCTTTGGAACGCGATGTGGTCGCCAATGTGATCTCGGCTTATTACAGCCAATTCTTTGCAGATGGCGGTGAATTAAACTTCAACACCTTTTACGAGTTCGCCCTGGAAAAAATACCGGAAATCAAGTCGGAAGAGAAGATCGTCTTTGATTTTGATGAGTTCCGGTATGTACTTAAAAAGTTTTACAAAGGCGGTGAATTTGCCAGGATACTGAATGAGGATACCGATAAATCCCTGTTCACCGAACGCTTCATTGTCTATGAAATTGATTCCATAAAGGAGAACAAAACTTTGTTCCCGCTCGTGACGCTTACGATCATGGATGTATTCATCCAGAAGATGCGGTACCGTTCAGACAGGCGAAAGGCCCTGGTAGTGGAGGAAGCGTGGAAGGCAATTGCCAGCCCACTGATGGCGGGTTACCTGCTTTATTTATACAAGACCGTCCGAAAGTTTTGGGGCGAAGCCATCGTGGTTACCCAGGAACTGGGTGATATTTTGGGGAATGCTGTGGTAAAAGATAGTATCGTCAATAACTCAGATACCATTTGCCTGCTGGATCAAACCAAGTTCAAGGATAATTATAACGAGATCGCCGTCCTGCTTTCCATCAATGAAACGGAACGCCGGAAGATATTCACCATCAATCAGCTGGATAATACGGAGAATCGCGGGCGATTCAAAGAGGTTTATATCCGGCGAGGGGCGGTCGGCGAGGTTTATGGCGTGGAAGTATCCCTTCAGCAATATTTAACCTATACAACCGAAAAGCCGGAAAAAACAGCGGTTGAAAGTTATACCAGCCGATACGGCTCTTATTCGGAAGGCCTCGACGCCTTTGTTCGGGATTTTAAGGAAAGCGGCAAATCTTTACCTGCTTTCATCTCGCAAGTCAATCAAAAAAGTGTAGCATGAATATACAAATCTTAAAGTGGTCGCTGATCGTCTTATTTGCAACGGTCCTCAACAGCGCCCTTGCGCAGGAGTTAGTGGTAGACCCTGCGGTTTCCGCCGCGATCGCCGTAAATGCCGGGGTGATCAACGGCCAGCTCAATACGACCAATAACAAGCTGGACCTGATCCAAAAAGGCCAGTTAGCTGTGAGCGGCCAGCTGGTTATTGTAAACAACCTGCAAAACAAGATCTATCAGGGTTTAAGCCAGGTCGCATCCGTCATCAATAACCTGGCTACCATAAAGGATATTGCGGATTGCGGGTCTGATATCATTAACGATGTGGAGTCCTCGGTCAGCTTAGCCAAGTCAGACCCGGTTTTACTGCTGTTCGCGGAACAGGGGGCCAGGGATTTTGAAACACGCTCGGTCAGGCTCGCCGCCGATGTTAGCGCTTTTGTCCTCAAGGGTGGAAATAATCTCATGGATTCGGGCGAACGCGGGAAACTGCTTAACCATATCGCCAATGAAATGCGTATCCTTCGTGGTATCGCCTATGGGATGAACCGCTCCATGTACTGGGCAAAGATCAACGGCATATTTCGTTCGCTCAATCCCTGGGAGGAATGGCAGAACCAGGATGTAAGGATCGCCAATGACGTGCTCACCAATGCCAAATACCTGAAACAATGAGAACCGAGGTATTCATGGTCTGTCCGCCATGGGATCATTATAGATCCTATAAAAGATCAGCGATGTGGCTGATGGATAATCTTCCGCGAAAAGTGATGAACGCCAAAGTGGCATTCGCCTTCATCGCGGACTGCCTGTTTAAAATGTCAGCTCCTGAACACGTCGTATTTATCTGGGTACCTAACAAATTTACGGAAGAGTGCAGGGACTATATGAAGCGGCTGGAGTACCAGTATCATCAATATTATGTCTGGATACGGCCGAAATGGAAATTGGGGACCACCAAAGAGGTGGCAGAATACCTGATGGTATATTATAAAGGCAAAGAGCCGCCAAAAATTGAATTCGCAGACGCTTTTACTCAACCATTTACCGGGAAGGTCAAAAGCAGGGACCAAAAACCGGACGATGCCTACGACATGATCGATGCGCGGTTCCCATATGGCGATAAACTTCAGGTCTATGGTTTCACCCGCCGGCCTGGCTGGGATGTATGCCATCGCAACCTTAAAAAATGATTTTATGAAAACTTTATTAATGTTCCTGGCAATTTCGATAATGGTCACCGGTAGATTGCTTGCCCAGCAAAGCATTTTGAATATCCCGGCGCTCCATCAACTGGTGGATGAATCGGAATCCGAAAACAAGCTGCAGGTAAAGGCTAAGAACCAGCAGGCCCTGGCAACCGCTAACGAGCAAGCTAATCTCACGCTGCTTGAAAAGATGAAAGGAATGTACCGGACCTTGCAGCAACGCTATAACACCCTTGGAACAGCAATTGACCTGGCCGATATCGGGATATATGCGACGCCGATGGTGAGCCGGATCGTCAGTAACCAAACCCAGATCGTACAATTGGTACAAAAGAATCCGGGCCTGATCGCCATCGGCTACCAGTCCGCGCTGCAATTTGCATCGCAGGCCAAAAGTCTGGTGGCCTATGTTACCGGCCTTTCCCTCTCGCTTGGCGATGTCAACCAAATGAAATCATCTGATCGGAAGATACTTTTCGATTTCGTCATTTCTGAACTCAGCAAGATCCAGGACTTGTCGAGCAATATGTTGAGCATGATGCAGTACTCCAGCCTGGCTTCACTCTTACGGGCGGCAAACCCGTTCCAGAATTTTATTGATGCCGATAAGTCTATCGGCAGGG
>JAFDZK010000290.1 GCA_018267005.1 Bacteroidota bacterium | reverse complement strand
ATCGACCTGGATTATGAGCAAAATCCAGATGGCCGCTATCATCTTGCCAAAAGCACGATGAAGGCCAGCTTTGCTGCGAAGAAAAGCGCAGATAAAGGGATTTTTGGCGAAAGGACAATATCTTACACCAATTACCGCATTAATGTGCCACGGGCCGATAGTGTTTATGCAGGCGGCGAAGCGACCGTGCGGCCTGACGCCATGAAACGCACCGAGGCGTTTTGGGTGAACAGCCGCGGCCATGATACGCTGACAAATATCGAGGTCAACGCGTATAAAAACATTGACAGCCTGCAGACGATCCCATCGTTCAAGCGCTTGATGGGAACCATCAACCTGCTTGCAGTCGGCTTTGCTGAGGCCGGACCGGTCGAGATAGGTCCTATCGGAACATTTTACAGTTACAACCCGGTTGAAGGGTCGCGCGCGAAGTTTGCCTTGAGAACGACTGACACTTTCAGCACACGGTATTACCTGGCAGGTTACGGAGCCTATGGCTTTACCGACAAGCGGTTTAAATACCTTTTGAGCGCCGCATACTCATTTAATAACAAATCGATCTACAAATTTCCAAACGATTATATTAAACTGTCTACCCAATACGAAGTTAAAATACCGGGCGAAGAGCTGGCATTTGTGCAGGCAGACCAATTCTATACTTCCTTCACCCGTGGTGTAAATAACAAGTTTTTGTATAACCGGTATTATAAAATCGATTACGTTCATGAACTGGAGAGCCATTTCTCCTATTCGTTCGAGTTTAAAAACTGGCAGCAAACTCCGGCGGGTTCGCTCTATTTTAACAATACATTAAACGGCACTTCAAACCGGGTCGGTGGAATTACAACCTCGGAACTTGCCGTGGGCCTGCGTTATGCTCCGCATGAACAGATATTCCAGGGTAAACTTTACCGTGTAGATATTCCAAACAAATATCCCATCCTGACACTCAATTACCAGCAGGACATTAAAGGATTATTCGGCGGCCAGTATAATTATCAGAACATTTACGGGCGCATCGACAAACGGTTTTACCTTTCGCAGTTAGGCTATGCCGACCTTACCGTCGAAGGCAGTTACCTGTTCGGGCAAGTGCCGTTCCCGTTACTGGATATCCAGCATGCGAATCAGACTTATGTCTTCCAACTCCATTCATATAACCTGATGAATTTCCTGGAATTTGTTAGCGACCGCTATGCCGATGTGAAGCTGGACTATGATTTGAACGGCTTTATTTTCAATAAGATACCGCTGCTGAAAAAACTAAAATTAAGGGAAATAGTTTCGTTCAAAGTTCTGTATGGCGGTTTGCGCAGTGAAAACGACCCAACGCTGCACCCGTCACTGCTGCAATTTCCCACCGATCAGAACGGAACGCCGATAACTTATACTTTGGGTAAACAACCCTACATGGAAGGCGGCATCGGTATAGGCAATATTTTCAAAATATTCCGAATCGATCTCGTGGAACGCTTCAACTATCTGAATAATCCGAACGTTTCCCGTTTTGGAATTCGCGGCAGCGCCTGGTTCGATTTCTGATCATTCACTGAACAGCGACGTAAAACAGCGCTCGTCCAGCTTAAAATCGGCTGAATGATCTTCTACTTTAATACGTTTTACTCGCTTCATTTCTCTCTTTTCGTCAGTGACATAAACAGCAAAATCTTTTACGCCGTTCGGCAGCCCGTGCAGGTGCACCTCTCTTGCCGCACCGTTATTAACAATATGGATCGTGTACACGTGCTTTTCGTTGTCGCCCATTGCCGCACACGAAATGGCCGACTTGTCGGCAACCAACGGCATATAAGCCAGGTCCTTAGGCGTGCACGAAAGCTGTTTGAGGTTCCAGAAACGCTGTGTAGGTTCCAGCGGGCCATCCTTTCCAAAAATGCCGCCGCCTTTTAGCGGTGAATAATCTGATGTCAACTGCCACTGGAGAATCGATAGCGGCTGGCAAATCGCCAGCAGCCGGGTGTAAAGGTTAATCTCCTCTATGGCGTACGAGGGATCAAGGAAATAATCCGGGTAGCCCCATGCGGCCGCGTCGATGCTGCCCTCGCCTACGATCAATGGCAGGCCGGTTTGCTTTGCGGCGTCAGCCCATTTTTGCAGGGTTGAAGTTTCCCATCCGCGCCATGAATGAAACGATATAGCGCCGATGTAAGGCTTCGCCGCCGGGTCGTTCATCGCGGCGTAAATAAATTGATAGCTGTTGGCATCAGAATTATCGCCCAAAAGCAGTTTGGTTTTTAACCCCACTGAGGCAAAATACGCGCCAAGCCCCTTGATCAGTTCATCATGTTCTTCGCCTGTCTGACGGACGTTGATACCGAGATCCGATTCATTAAAAGAAAAATAAACCGGCTCCGCGCCGTAGTATTTTTTTAGGTAGATGATATAGTTCGCTATCGATTTATAAATAGCAGGCATGCTTGTTTTATTCAGCGGGTTGCCCCAAATGCCTTCGGGCGAGCGGCCAAAAACCAATTTGCCCTCAACAGCCCACTGCGGAGGGAACCAGGCGGTCAGGATGAACGGGATGTTCATTCTGCCGAGCTGCGCTGCCATAGCCATGGACCGGCGTACGTGGATATTTTGACCGGCAGTATCAATGCCCATCGGATCAACGGTTGAATCTGGCTGCCAACTACTCCAGGGCATTTCAACCCGTCCCCAGGCAACCCGCATGTTCTTAAGACAGTAATCGATCACTTCAGGATCTAACTTAGGGTTCTGAATACGGAAGTTCCCCCCAAAGCCTGCAAATTCCCTGCCCTGGACGTTCGTATCGAGCCTCATTGTAACCGGCGATTCGTCAATATCACCTGACACTTTGATCTCGTAATCACGCTCAAAGGTTTGCCCTTTTGGTAGTCTTCCCTGGCAGATGGGAAAATACAGGTTGATAGATTTGCCTCGGTCTTTCTTTCCGGGTCTGCCAATAACTGCTCCGGTATTATCGGCCTCTATCGTTATGCTTTGCGCGCCTGAGGTCAGGCTAACCTCTTTTGCATTATCATGCAGGTATTCGTCATCGCCGTTCAGGTGTGAGCGGTCAAGCCGTTTTTCCACGCCGTCCAGCCTGATCGAATTTCCCGAGTAAACATTGGCGGGCAGTATAACATTAAAATAAACGCCGTGCAGGTCGATGTCCTTCCCCGAAACGCATTGGATAGTTACTTTGGTCTTCCCTTTGCCTGCATCCCTCACCGTTTCTGTAAAGTGCAGGCTGTCGATTTGGGTGATAACGGTGCTTTCTCCATCCCCACGTGTGTATTTTGGTTTTTGTTTTTCTTTGCCGGTAGCGTCGGATTTAGACCAATCGTCAAAAACCACCACAAGCCTTGTATTAAAAGGCATCAACTGTCCCTTAACCCGGATGCCATCAATGTTTCCCCACGGTTTGAATTCGGCTTGTGCAAAAAGCTGCCGGTCCGGCAGCATGAGCAAAAGCAGGATAAAAAGATTAATAAGTTTTCTGGCAGACGTCTTCATTCAATTTTATTGGATATTAATGGTGGCCGTGCCCCTGATGTCTCGTGACGACGATCCCGCCATTATTTCATATTTCCCGGGCTCAACCACCCATTTACTTGCCTTTACGTCGTAATAGGCCAGGTCTTTTACCGGGATGCTCACCGTTGCCGTAGTTGATTGCCCGGGTGTAACTAACAGCTTGCTGAAAGCCTTCAACTCCTTTTCGGGCCGCTCGACAACAGAACCGGATTTGCTCACATAGAATTGCACCGTTTCTTTCCCTTTATATTTCCCGGTATTTTTCACATTGACCGTAATAACGACCTTTTCATTTTGGCCATAGTTCTTTTTGCTGGTCTTTAAACCGGAATATTTGAAATCGGTATAGGATAAGCCATATCCAAAGCAGTAAAGCGGCTCGATCTTTTTCGTGTCGAACCAGCGGTAGCCAACCAATATGCCCTCTTTGTATTCCTCTTTATGATTGTCGCCCGGGTAAGCGCCCAGCGCAATTGCGGGTGAATCTTTCAGTTCGGCCGGGAAGGTGAACGGCAGCTTACCTGAAGGGTTTATTTTGCCTAAAAGAACGTCAGCCAGGGCATTGCCGCCTTCCGACCCGTTGTACCAGGACCACACAATCGTATGGTTCTCCTTTTTGATCTTGCCGATATCGTAGGGCGCGCCGCCGATAACTACCACTATGGTATTCGGATTTACCGCTGTCACTGCATCTACCAGTTCCTGCTCGTGAAAGGGCAGGCTTAAGTCTTTTCGGTCGCTGCCTTCGCTTTCATAATCACGATTGCCACCGATGAACAGCAGCGCCACATCAGATTTTTTAGCAGCATCGACAGCTTGCGCCATCATGGCCGAATCGGGTTTGTCAGTCATTTTACGCGCATTCCTGCCGAACTGGTGGTATTCGCCTGAATAGCCTTGCGCGTAGTTAATGGTTAATTTACCGCCCAGTTTACTTTGCAGGGCGGCCAACGGCGTAACCTCGTACCGGGCTTTTACGCCGGCGCCAAATCCGCCGAGATGAAAAGTATGCGTGGCATTATCGCCTATAACAGCAATACTTTTTAATGACGATGTATTTAATGGCAACAAGTGCTTATCATTTTTCAGCAGCACGATAGATTCCGATGCAATATCATAAACCGTCTTACTATGTTCAGGTGTATTGATCTTTCCTGCCGGCGGATTTGCAGCCATTGAAGTATGGTATATCACCCACAAAATGTGACGCACTTTATCATCGATCACTTTTCCGCTCACCTTACCCGCCTTTACCGAATCGAGCAGCTTATCGGCAAAGAAGTAAGTATTATACGGCGGCCTGGATCCCATTTCAAGGTCAAGACCGTTATTGGCGGCCTTCACGGTGCTGTGGGTACCGCCCCAGTCGCTGATCACAATGCCTTTGAACTTCCATTCATCGCGCAATATTTTTTGCAGCAAATAGCTATTTTCCGAACAATAATCGCCGCGCAGCTTGTTGTAAGCTGACATGATGGTCCAGGCATGGCCTTCCATGATCGCAGCCTTAAAAGCCGGGAGGTAAATTTCACGCAATGCGCGCTCATCGATATTGACATCGATCCTGTTCCTTTCTATTTCCTGGTTATTGACCGCATAATGCTTTACACAGGCAGCTATATCCTGGCTTTGCATGCCCTCGACAGCCTGCACGGCCAGCCGTGAGTTAAGAAAAGGATCTTCGGAATAATATTCATAAGTCCGGCCGCACAGCGGGACGCGGCAGATATTAAATGCCGGCGCCAGCATAATGTATTTCCCTCGTTCTCGTGCTTCTTCACCTATATCATGCCCCATACGGTATGCTAACGCCGGGTTCCAGGTAGCCGCCAGTGCCGATCCG
>JAFDZK010000028.1 GCA_018267005.1 Bacteroidota bacterium | reverse complement strand
CGTTGCGCACGAAACGACCGAGGATGGGTATGATAAGGTAAAGGCCGATCAGCATGTACACGTACCAGAGGTGGTAAAAGGCCCCATATTTCAATTGATGTAACACAATGGCGATATTCTTTGACATATCTCCTGTAAAAACAATGTCTTCGTTATACCACGAATAACCGACATAGACTAAACTCCAGAACAGGAAAGGCCAGACGATCCTGGTCAGCCGGCGTTTGAGAAAGTCGCCAAGCTCATATTCCCTCGGCAGCAGCAAAGCCCCGGTGATCATCACAAAGACAGGTACCGCAAAACGGGTGAGCGCATTGTAAAAGTCGGCGGCAAGCCAGCCTGTAGTTCCTGCCTGCTTGTATTCCATCAGCGGCAGCGAGGCAGTGTGCAAGACAATAACCGCAAAAAGGGCAATTACCCGCAGGTTATTGATCCACTCTACCTGCTGCGGTCTTTTATCGAATTGATTGGTATGTGTAATGGTTTCCAGGCTAAAAATATGATATAGACAAAAATAGCAGATTCTCTTATCAAAAATCCCCGAAGGCTGACAGCAAATAAAAACCGCCCGGGATCTTTTCCCCGGGCGGCTCCCATGTTAATCAGTTAATGTGTGCGCTGATTATTTCTTCAATTCATCGATCTCAACTTGCGGCTTGAGCACGTCATGAACCTTTTCCACTACAATAGATTTTGGCAGGTTAAATACGCGGTTGCCTTTGATATCTTCCGACGATGCGCCGATCCTAACCGTATACGCACCCTCTTCAGCAACCCAGGCAGATTGGGCGGTATCGAACGACTCCAGGTCTTTTGCCGCCAGGGTAAAGCTCAATGTTTGCGATTCGCCCGGTTTCAATGATCTTGTTTTGCCAAAGGCCCTTAATTCCTCTGCCGGTTTCTGCAGGCTATGGACAGGGGCGCTAACATAAAGCTCAACAACTTCGCGGCCGGTTACCTTCCCGGTATTGGTAACGGTAATGGAGGCGGTAACCGAGCCATTGAATGTTTTAGAGCTCAGCTTCATGCCGCTGTATTTAAACTTGGTATAGGAAAGCCCATAGCCGAACGGATAGGCCGGTTTTACATCGAAGGTGTTATAATAGCGGTAGCCCACGAATATACCTTCCTGGTAAACCACTTCAGCCGGACGCCCCATCATCATGCTTGGTTTTTGTCCTTCGGGCATAGGTAATTCTTTACCCGGGAAGTTTTTGGCCGTAGGATCGTCGCTGTAGTTAACCGGGAACGTCGTGGCCAGTTTACCTGAAGGGTCAACTTTGCCGCTCAGCACATCCGTAATGGCGTTGCCTGCTTCCAGTCCCGGCTGCCATGCCAGCAGGATACCGTCGACCTGGTCGCGCCAACTGGCCGTTTCGATTACTCCGCCGGCATTTATCACTACTACCAGCTTTTTGCCTTTGGCATGGAAAGCATCGCCGATGCTTTTGATCAGGGCTTTTTCTGAATCCATCAGGTCGAAGTCGTTATCCACCTTGCGGTCGGCGCCCTCGCCTGCGTTGCGGCCAATGGTTATAATAGCCTCATCCGCATCGGCAGCCTCTTTCGTTATGATGTCAGAAGAAATTTCCATCTGGGGTATAGGCGGTGGAAGCATAAAGAACGACATGGCGTTATGGGGCTGCCTGGCCTTCGCTTCGCTGATATACGACTCATAGGAATGCTTAAGATCGTTATTGATCGTGTAGCCCGCATTGTTCAAACCCTGTACCAGCGAAATGGTATAAGCCTTATTAACGTTACCGCTGCCTGTACCGCCGGCAACCAGGTCGTAAGAAGCATTGCCAAACAAGGCCACTTTTTTGCCCTTCAGCGGAAGCGCGTTGCCATCGTCCTTCAGCAACACCATACCTTCGGCAGCGGCCATACGCGATACCCGCGCATGTTTTTTCAGATCCGGCTTATCTGAATATTTATATTTCTTAAATTCAGGCGACATCATTACAACCTTCAATATCCGCTCGACATTGGCGTCCAACTGTTCCATTTTAATTTCGCCTTTTTTAACGCCGGCAATAATTGCCTGTGTTTGCGTCGGTACACCAGGCATCAACAGGTCGTTACCTGCATTCATTTGTGCCACCGGATCGTGGCCGCCAAACCAGTCGGTCATTACCAGGCCCTTAAAACCCCATTCATTTTTCAATATCGTCGTCAGCAGATCACGGGTTTGGGAAGTATACGTGCCGTTCACTTTATTGTAAGACGACATTACTGTCCAGGGGTGCGACTTTTTGATCGCAATCTCAAAACCTTTCAGGTAAAGTTCGCGCAGGGCGCGCTGGCTGACAATCGTGTTCACACTGCCGCGGTTGGTTTCCTGGTTATTGGCCACGAAGTGTTTGATGGAAGTACCAACGCCCTGCGATTGTATGCCATTAATAATGGCTGCGGCCATGGTGCCGCTAACCAGCGGGTCTTCCGAATAATATTCAAAGTTGCGGCCGCCGAGCGGGTTGCGGTGGATATTTTCGCCCGGTCCCAGCAAGATGTCAACGCCGTACTCGCGTACTTCGTTGCCAAAAGCCTCGCCTACCTTATGCACCAGTTCGGGGTCCCAGGACGAAGCCAGCAAAGTGCCTACCGGGAAGGCTGTGGCATAATAGGTTTTTGAACTGTCGTTGTTGCGGATGGGATTGATCCTCACTCCTGCCGGACCGTCGGAAACCGTAATAGAGGGAATGCCTAATCTTGCGATCGCATGTGTACGCCCGGCAGCGCCGGGCACTTTTTCAGGAATGTTATCAGCGGGGTCGGGCTGCGGCAGGTTAAATGCGTTTGCCGCGCGGCGGGAGGTATCGTTGCGCCGCCTGGGCGCAGCAGGCATCCTGAAACCCATACCCACCACTAATTTGGCTTTTTCTTCCAGTGTCATCGCCTTGATGACATCTTTCAGCGGGCTTTTACCCAACTGGGGCAAGCCGGGGCTTTTTTTCTGGGCCGAAGCACAAATTCCAATCGTGCACGCCAATATCAAAGCCGGCAATAGTAAAATTCTTTTTTTCATTTGGTTAAATTGGTTAAGTCTGCGAAAGACACACATAGTGTCAATATGACACAATGATAATAAATTTTTCAAATATCCAATAGGATGCTTGCTAATTTATTTTCGCACAGCCGGTTACGGCGGCAAAGCCGCCTCGCACTAAATTAAACCGGGTTATCAAGTGCTATTGCAAACGTATGCCGAATTATTTTCCTTAATTTTCCGGCAATTAGTTCCTTAATCTTATGAGTGAAACACCAATTATCCAAATCCGCAATCTTTCTAAATCTTACGGATCGAAGCTTGTTTTAAAGAATATTTCGCTTGATATTTTCCCCGGCCAGGTGATCGGCTATATCGGCCCTAATGGCGCCGGCAAGTCAACGACAGTTAAAATACTGACGGGTCTTATTCCAGATTTTGAAGGAGAAGTGATGGTGAACGGGTTGAGTATGGCGAGGGAGTCTACCGAAATTAAAAAGCTCTTTGGTTATGTGCCCGAGAATGCTGAGATATACGATGTGCTTACGCCGATGGAGTACCTTGATTTTATCGGCAAGCTTTACGGCATGGTCGACGTCATGTTGCAGGAACGGGCCAGGAAACTATTGGCAGCTTTCAGCCTGGCTAACAACGCCGACGACCGGATGGACACGTTCTCCAAAGGGATGAAGCAAAAGGTTTTGCTCATCTCGGGTATTATTCACAACCCGAAGATCATCATCCTGGACGAGCCGCTGTCGGGCCTCGACGCAAACGCCGTCATTATGGTGAAGGAACTCATCACCCGCCTGTCGCAGGAGGGCAAAACCATCTTTTATTGTTCACACATGATGGACGTGGTTGAAAAAGTTTCTGACCGTATCTTGCTGATCAATAAAGGCGAGATCATTGCCGACGGCACCTTTGAGTCGCTCAAACAAAATCACGGGGATACCCTGGAGCGCATTTTTGCGAAGCTTACCGGTAACGAAGACCAAGGAAGCGAGGCTGATGCCATCATTAATGCATTGGATTGAGCTGTATGGACAGGATATTTTTAAGATTCGTTACTTTTTTAAACCCGGTACTGGCGGGAACGGGAGTCGATACCCATCAGCTTTATGAAATATTGAAGGTTAAACTGATCATAGATAACCGCAGGCCCAAGACCATGTTTGCTGCGCGCAAGAACGCACAGAACAGGCAACGGTCACCGTGGATGATCACTTTTTTTACCGTTCTGATGGGGTTCTTTGTCGGCCTGGTATTGTTTCTTGACAAAATGCCATACGTCGGGCAGACCTTTTACTTTAGTATCTTTATGGTGTTGATGTCGCTTACGCTCATCTCCGATTTTACCAACGTGCTGATCGATGCGCGCGACCAATTCATCATTTTGCCCCGCCCGGTGAACGACCGCACGGTTACCATGTCGCGTATTCTGCATATCAGCATTTATGTTTTACGGCTGGCACTGCTGCAGGGCGCACCTGGTCTTGTGATGATCGCTTTTATCGACGGGCCGCTGGCTATCCCGGTTTTCTTTATCCAGATATTGGAAGCTACTTTCCTCAGCATCCTTTTTGTTAACGTCGTTTACTTAGTCATTATGCGGTTTGTAAGCCCACAGCGGTTCAAGGATATAATAAGTTATATCCAGATCGGCTTTTCTATCCTGATATTCGGCACGTATTACCTTTTGCCCAGGCTGATCAATGTTTCTATACTGGAAAATGTCAGCATCTTAAGCCATTGGTTTTCCTACCTGCTTCCGCCCGTATGGATAACGGCACTGAACGAGTTGCTGTTTCATCATGCCCGCTCCAACCTGGTTACCGGGCTGCTTGCCATCGCCGGCTTTACCGTTCCGCTTGCGGGCCTTTGGCTTGTGGCCAAAGTGCTGGCGCCGGGCTTCAACCGGAAGCTGTCCGTTATCGCCACTTCCGATAGCAACAGCACGCCGTTGTCAACGAAAAAAGAAAAGCGGGCCGGACTGTTGCACACTATCTCGAATGTGATTGCCCGCGACCCTCTTGAAAACGCGGGTTTCAAGATCACCTGGAAATTATCGACCCGCTTGCGCGAATTTAAGATGAAAGTTTATCCAGCCTTTGGGTACCTGCCTATCTATTTCCTTTATTTCACGCTGAACGGCAAGGGAGAAAGTATGGCCGAACGCTGGGAAAACCTGAAGAACGGGCATAGTTACATCGCGCTGATCTATATGTGCGCTTTTGTCCTGTCGGCGGTGCTGGGCCAGGTATCCATGTCCGAGAAATATAAAGCGGCGTGGGTTTACTATTCCACCCCGGTAACTGAACCGGGCAAAATCTTATCAGGCATGTACAAGGCCATCCTTGTCGTATACTTCCTGCCCTATTGTCTTTTAATGGGTATTATAATCGTAGCCATCTGGGGACCGGCTGCCATTAACGACGTCATTTTAGCCATAACCATCAGCATGATCTATGGTGTCCTGGTCGCACTTTTTATGGTGAAAGGACTACCCTTCTCCAAGCCGGTTGTGCTAAAACAGGGAGGCGGCAAGTTTATCGTATCGCTCACGGTGATGTTATTTCTCGGTGGTATCGGCGCAGGGCACTATTTCCTGATGAGATGGGAGAACGTAATCTGGATAATGATCGTACCTTTTGCCGCAATTGCCTGGCTGATGTTCCATTATTATAAAAAGCAGAGCTGGGAAAGCATTGAAATAGCCGATGACCTGTGATCTCCCCTTTTAGCTATATTTAGATCGTGATCTTTTATTGCTATACTGAAATCGGCCGACAATGGAATGAGCACGAGCTGACAGACAAGCTTATACTCCTGCCTGAAGATTTGCGGAGACAAGCGCTAAAAAAAAGGCGCTGGATAGACAGGCAGCTGTCGATTGCTGGCAAACTGCTTCTGCTGGAAGTATTAAAACAGTTGCCCGGCGGCCGCGCATTGTCCCTTGAAGACCTGAAATACAATAAACATCAACGTCCGTACTTTAATGCCGATATCGATTTTAATATTGCGCATTCAGGCAACATGGTTATCTGCTGCGCAACAAATTCGGGTAAGATAGGCGTAGACATTGAACAGGTAAAAGAAATTCACTTTGATGAATACAGCGATTATTTTACTCGCGGCGAATGGGCGTACATTAACCGTCACGCGAACAAACTTAAGGGATTTTTTAAATTTTGGACGCGAAAGGAAGCTGTGCTGAAGGCGGCTGGAACCGGCTTTGATACGCATTTATTGACAATAGATGTTTCCGAAGATCATATCATCTATGATGATGTCCATTATCATATTGTGCCACTGGATATCGACCGGAGATACCATTGTCATATCGCGTTTACCCGGGAACAGGATAAAATCAAAACTGCACACATTGAATTGCAATAAATTTTAATTTTATCCCGATGAAAAAGATCGCTCTAATTGCCTGCATGGTTATTCTTTCTGTCGCATCCGCCTTTGCAGACAAGATCAGCATCGATCATTTCGAAATTAAAGATAATCCTTTCGCAAAAAACGAGATAGCCATCGTAGCGACGGACACCGCTCATAATGTGCTTGAAAATGTGAACGGTATATTTGCGTTCATGGTTAACGGATTCCAGGAAAACCTGCATTTTGATAAAGGAACGGCCTTTTATCGTCATAAACTCGACAAATCGATATTCCTTTATGTCAGGCACGAAAACGAAAGCGGCACGCATGCTGGCTTATACTACGTGTATGCAGGCAGCGATAAGCTAATACCTGTGCATATCAGTTGGATAGTGCTCATAGCCATTCCAGCAATACTCATCCTGCTGGCTTATATGTTCCGTAAACTCATTATTGTAGCTATTATCCTGTTCGTGCTTTTTGTATACTTCAATCATCATAGCGGCCTCGGGATAGGTACGTTTTTCGAGAGTGTATTTGACGGGCTGAAAGGGATGTTTAAATAAGCAAAAACTCAAAGCCGAAGATTAATTGTTTAAAACGGCATACCTATACCAAAGTTCAACTGCAAAAAGTTATAGCTTTCGCCGTTGCTGGCGCGATAAGCTGTTTTAAAAGGCCCGGTGTGAAATAGCTCATTAAGATGATTAACTAACACCCACTGATCGGCGCCATCAAATTGGGGATCTTTGAACTTCAGGGCAGCGTCCAGCCTGAAAACAAAAAAACCTACATCAAAACGAAAACCGGTGCCTATGCCTATAGCGGTTGAAGGCCAAATGTTATTTAGCCTGAATTCTTCATTCGGATACTGCGATTGTTTATGCAGGCGCCAAACGTTACCTGCATCCATAAAAAACGCTCCTTTTAATTTCGAACCAAAGAAATCGTCAGCAATTTTATAACGGTACTCGGCATTGACTACAAACTTGATCTCCCCAAACTGGTCGAGATATTTCAGCCTGTCCCGCGTGGTGGTGTCACTGCCATAGGCAATACCCCTATTAAACCTTCCCGGACCGAGCGTTCTCGGCAACCAGGCCCGAATATCGTTAGCCCCACCGGCGTAAAAGTTCTTTTCAAAGATCAGCAGTGAACTATTGCCATACGGTACCCCGATACCCGGGTTTATTCTGAATACGAACTGCTTTTCACCTCCAAGGGTTTTGTATGTTCTAAAATCAACTTCAGCTTTGGTATATTGTGCAAATGTGTACCCAAAAAATGTACGGTATCCCGAACTATCACGTGGCGTGTTGAAAACGTTACTCAACAGCCAAAGTGTATTTCCGCCTACATCCAGTGTCCCCCTGAAATAAAGGAAATTTTCATAAGCATTTAGCTTATTGGCGTTTAGCTGGTAGGTGTATTGGCTGCCCGACGAAAAAATTGTACGCCCGATAAGATAAACATATGAATAATACCCTTTTTTGACCAGGCTGTCGCGCGCGGTAGCATCAATGATACCCTTAGAAAATGTAATGTCGATCGGCGTAAGCGTATGGACTTTGTTGGAGGTCTCAGTAAAGTCGTAAGTAACGGAGTTATCGAAACTTTGACGTTCGACAAGGCCTTTTTGGAAAAACAGTGAATAATTGCTTGAGAAGGTGGTATGCGGCACGCCGTATTTGCCCAGTATCGGCAAATCAAAGGGCGATAATATCTGTGGGTAGATGATGCTGCCGCCTATCTTAAATTCCTGGTTTTCTACAGCACCGCTAATGGTCGAGTTGCGACCGTTATCATACAACGTGCTGTATTCAAATTTCAGTTGCAGGATAGTTGCAGTTTTAAAAAGATTCCGGTCGGTAAAGGTATTGCCGACGTCGAAACCATAGCGGCCGCCATTAAAAAGGAATTCACCTTCTACCCGGTCCGACATTTGTTTTAACGGCACCATGTCGATCTTCATGTCCAGCTTATTGCTATCCGCCGATTTGGTATAGACAGGGTTCGGCACGTTCCTGAATACGTTCAGTTCGGCAAGCCTGGATGTGGTGAGGGTTTGTTTGTCAATATTGAACAGATCACCTTTCCTTTGAAAAACATAAATTTTAAGGATCTGCGGTTTGAATTTATGCGAATAATCGACGAAGCTGAACTGTGAATCGACTTTAAGCGTATCCTCATGCCCCGGGGTCCGGCCGCTGCTGTTAGAGATCGAGATCAGTGTGTTGTTGATCCTGTAAACCGGGTGCGAGGTTTTGCCGATAGGGTTATCGATAATCATCTTAACGTCCGCCAGGCTTTTGCCAAAGGTCGTGTCAGTCTCATAAGTGATATATTGCCGCAGGAAGTCATAATAGCCGTTACGTCTCATCAGCATATAGGTTTCGTCCCGGTCGTACGCCAGCGAGTCGGTATCATATCGGCTGCCGGGCTTCAAATGCGTAAAATTGCCGCGGTTGGCATGGTATATATTGGCGACCCTTTTGTCTGATATGCTATCACTTACCTTCCGGATCCGAAACATAGGGCCCTCAGTAGCAGTGAAAATAAGCTGAGCGCGTTTTTTGGCAACTTTAATCGTATCTACAACCCGGGCCTGCAGGTAACCTTTGTTCCGTAAGAATTGCTGGATCTGCAGCCTTGAAAATTCGACCAACGCGCTATCCAGCAGATTAGGCGGCTCACCGATATCCTTTTTGCCATTTTTGCTAAACAGGTAATATAACTGCAGGTTGAGCCAGTTATTAGGCTGTTGATCTTTGTCGACATAATTTACTGCTGACTCTGCAAGCTCGTCGTCCACACCATGGATGGTTATTTTTCGTACCAGGGCCTGGTTATCTTTAAGACGGCGTGTCAGGCTGCATCCTGAAAACAGAAAGAGGAGAAGAATACTTAATATTGCAAGACGGTAACCTTCAGGCTTCAGATATGCTTTCAAAATCTCAGATCAATTTATTAAAGTCGTTACAACAAAAAAAGTTTCGTCTTGAGCATGGATTTTTTTTGGTTGAGGGCCGCCGTTCCGTCGCAGAATTTATAGGCGCGGCCTACCAAATCCAATGCATTTATCATACTCCCGCATTCGACCCAAAAGTGCTGAATTTATCCCAAAAAATAAACTTGTGTGAAATTTCTGTTACAGAACTGGAGAAAATAAGCAGTTTGAAAACGCCGCAGGATGTTGTCGCCCAAATCCGCATACCTGAATGGCCTTTGCCAAAGCAACAAGACCTTAAAGGGAAATTTTCCCTTGTGCTCGACGGTGTGCAGGACCCCGGTAATATGGGTACCATTATTCGGATTGCCGATTGGTTCGGCATCAGCAATATCATATGCTCCGATGACACGGTGGATGCCTACAATCCAAAAGTCGTGCAAGCCTGCATGGGTTCGCTGGCACGACTAAAGGTGCATTATACCGGCATTCCGAGCTTTTTGAGGGAAATTGATCTGCCCAAATTCGGAGCGCTGCTCAACGGCGAGAATATCTATGACACCGATTTTGGCCTGGAGGGGCTTATTATCATGGGTAATGAAGGCAACGGCATCACCCCGGAAGTTCAGCAGGTAATAAACAAAGCCGTTACTATTCCCCGCATCGGCGGTGCCGAATCGTTGAATGTTGGGATTGCGACAGCGCTGTTTTGTTCGGAGGTCAGCAGGAAAAGCTACAAATAATGTTGTCAGCCAATAAATAATTACTATTTTTGCACTCCTTAAAAATAAGGTCGGATGGCCGAGTGGCTAGGCAGAGGTCTGCAAAACCTCCTACAGCGGTTCGAATCCGCTTCCGACCTCGGATTTTACAACATAAAATTGCAAGAAAATGGGCGTTACACGTTTAAAAAGAAAAGACAGAAGGAATAAAACCGTTTCCCGTCTGGAGGTCCAGGAATTGAAACTCGCTACCAACATCGAGTTGGGCAGCCGTTCACAAGAACCGAAAAAAAGCCAGATCGCTAAGAATAACGAAGCTATCGACAAAGCTTTAGGCAAATAAATCTCCCGGGTAAGGCAGACCTTGTAATCGGGCGAGATTGATGTTTATAAATCCTGTTTGCTAAAGGTTGACAGGATTTTTTTATTGATTCGTTTGATCAAACCGGGTCCTTCATATATGAAGCCGGTATAAAGCTGCACCAGCGAAGCGCCGGCATTCAGTTTATCGATGGCATCCTGCGCCGAATGGATACCGCCGACGCCGATGATTGGAAACGCGCCTTTTGATCTTTCTGAAAGATACCTGATCACTTCGGTCGAGCGCTGCGTCAAGGGTACGCCGCTAAGCCCGCCGGTCTCGGAGTTGAATTTGTATGGTGCTAATCCTTCCCTCGAAATGGTGGTATTTGTGGCGATGACCCCAGCTATACCGGTTTCTTTTACGATCTCTACAATATCGTCCAACTGCTCGTTGGTCAGGTCGGGAGCGATTTTCAGCAGGATGGGCCGGCTGATGCCATTCTTTAAATTTCGTTTTTGCAGCGTGTTCAGAATATGCATCAGCGGCTCCTTTTCCTGTAAAGCCCGCAACCCGGGCGTATTAGGCGAACTGACATTGACCACAAAATAATCCACCACATCAAATAAACGGTCGAAGCATTTGATATAGTCATTTACTGCTTCTTCGTTAGGCGTCACTTTGTTTTTACCGATGTTGCCACCGATGATCAATCCCCGCTGATAAGACTTCGCATTACGGCGATAAGCTGCGATCCTTTCGGCAACTACATCCATGCCGCGATTATTAAAACCCATGCGATTGATAAGCGCCTTGCTTTGGGGCAGGCGGAACATACGCGGTTTATCGTTGCCCGGCTGAGGCAAAGGCGTAACCGTACCGACCTCGACAAATCCAAAACCCAGGTTACCCATTTCGGCAATCATCTCGGCGTTTTTGTCAAAGCCGGCCGCTAATCCCACCGGGTTTCTGAATTTTAGTCCGAAAACTTCCCGTTCAAGCCTTTTATCCTCCACATCCCACAACGAGCGGCTCAATCGGGCGCCGCCCGGAAACCGGTTAAACCGTTTCAGGTTGCGTGTGACAAAGTAGTGCACTTTTTCCGGGTCGAACTGAAACAGGATGGGCTTAATGAGCGGATACATGCCGCGAAGTTAGATGTTTGAGCTGAAAGCTAAAAGACCAAAGCAGAAAGTCCGGATGTGTGCCTGCCCCGGACTTTCTGCTTTAAGCTTTCAGCTCAAAAAAGTATCTTTGCGCCCGAAATGATCGCTATAAATAATCTGACGTTCGAGATAGGTGCGCGGGCCTTATATGATGAAGCTAACTGGCATATTAAACCGGGTGAGAAGATCGGCCTGATCGGGGCCAACGGCACCGGCAAAACTACCTTGCTGAAAATGATCGTCGGCGACCTGACGCCGACCTCGGGCACCATATCCAAGTCGAAGGACCTGACGATGGGTTACCTGAACCAGGACCTGCTGTCTCTCTCGTCAGACAAAAGTATACTGCATGTGGCTATGGAGGCGTTCGGGCGCCAGAACCAATTGCATGATGAAATAGAAAACCTGTTGAAGAAACTTGAGACAGATTACAGCGAAGATCTGTTGCACAAGCTTAGCGACAAACAACACGAATTTGAAGCGCTGGATGGATATAACATCGAATACAAGGCACACGAAATATTAGCCGGCCTGGGTTTCAGCGAAGCAGATACGCACCGTAAACTAAGCGAATTTTCGGGCGGATGGCGTATGCGCGTCATGCTGGCCAAGATACTTTTGCAGGCGCCCGATATTTTACTGCTCGACGAGCCTACCAACCACCTCGATCTTCCCTCGATACAATGGCTTGAGGAATATTTGCGGGCCTTTGAAGGGGCGGTGGTGATCGTGTCGCACGACCGCTGGTTTTTAGACCGTGTTATTAACCGGACTGTGGAATCGCGCAAAGGCAAGCTGACCGTTTATGCCGGCAATTATTCTTTTTACCTGGAAGAAAAAGCTCTGCGCGAAGAAATACAGCGCGGCGAATTCAAAAACCAGCAGGCTAAGATCAAACAGGAAGAGCGGCTGATAGAGCGTTTTCGGGCCAAGGCATCCAAAGCTAAAATGGCGCAATCGCGCATTAAAGCTTTAGACCGGCTTGAGCGAGTGGATGACGTAGACGACGACAATCCGACGGTTAATTTTAAATTCCGTTTCTCTAAACAATCAGGCAGACACGTGGTAAATATCGAAGGATTGGGGAAAAGCTATCCGGGTATTCAAATATTGGAACATGCCAATGCTATAATAGAAAAGGGTGACAAGATTGCGCTGATTGGCGCCAATGGCCGCGGTAAATCAACTTTACTGCGCATCATTGCCGGAACGGATAAGGATTATACCGGCAAATGCGATACCGGTTATAACGTGACCAAAACCTTCTTCGCGCAACATCAATTGGAATCGCTGCACCTGGATAACGAAATATTACAGGAACTAATTTCTTTCGCCCCAAAACATAGCGAAACCGAATTGCGCTCGATACTGGGATCCTTCCTTTTTACCGGCGACGATGTTTTTAAAAAGATCAAGGTATTATCAGGTGGTGAAAAATCGCGCGTTGCGCTGGCTAAAGCGCTTACCGCCGATGCCAATTTCCTGATCCTCGACGAGCCAACAAACCACCTGGATATACAGTCGGTCAATATCCTGATACAGGCGCTGCAGCAATTTGAAGGCACTTTGATCGTTGTATCGCACGACCGGTATTTCCTCGACAGCATTGCGAATAAGATCTGGTTTATCGAGAATCATGAGATCAAGGAATATCCGGGCACGTATGCTGAGTATGAACCGTGGTATGCGAAACGCAAAGCACAAATAAAGGAAGAACCCGTTTCGGTAGCCGAAAAACCTAAACCGGTAAAAGAGGCGCCGCCATCGGACGAAAAAGCGAAGCAGATCAAAAAGTTAAACCAGGACCTCGCAAAGATGGAAGAGCAAATTACCGAACTTGAACAGGCCGTGAAAAACCTGGAAACGCAACTCGCCGACGATCAGCTTTACGCCAATGCAGCAAAAGCGGCTGAGGTGACTGAAAAGTACGAATTGACGAAGTTAGAATTGCAGTCCGTCCAGGCAAAATGGGAAAACCTGGCCGAGCAGATCATGCAATTGGAATCGTAGTTGGGCGGTTAGTTGCCGGTAACAAGCAACCAGGGGATCATTATGCTTGAGTTTAACAGTAAAACCATGAAAAAAGCCCTCTTTATTTGCTGTATTTTAGTTACTACGTTACAATCTTTCGCCCAATCTTCTCCATTTTCTGACCAGGTTTTCAATCCGTCGATCAAAACTGTCGAGCTTTATAATATTAAGAAAGAACAATCGTTCCCGTTGATCAACCTCGGCGCACAGGAACAACTGCTTCTGGCTTTTGACGACCTGCGCGGCGGCAGCCGTAACTATTATTACACGATACAACACTGCGACGAGAACTGGAACCCTACTAATATATCCACAGCCGAATACCTGGACAACTTTACTGAAGATCAGATACGGGATTATAATTACTCGACCGCAACACTGCAGAAATACACGCATTATGAGCTTAAATTCCCTAACGACTACATTAAACCAAAAATTTCCGGCAATTACATATTGAAAGTTTATGAGGATGACGATCAGTCAAAAATGGTACTTACCCGCAGGTTTTATGTGCTTGCGCCGAGGGTTTCCATTATAGCGGAAGCCGTGCCGTCAAGCGATGTATCGCTTAAGCAGACCGATCAAAAGATCAACTACCAGGTCGATTACGGAAATTTAAGAGTGCAAAACCCCAACTACGACCTAAAGACTGTAGTCATTCAAAACAGGCGGTATGAAACGGCGCAGGTTAGCTCCCAACCGGCAAGCATACAGGGGACAAGGATGATCTATAATGATGTAGGCACAAACGATTTCCCGGGACTGAACGAATTCAGGCATTTTGATACGCGCAGCCTTAAGCTTAATTCCGACCGCGTGGCGCATATTTACCGCGACACCGCCAATACCGTCATCCTGCTCACCGATCCGACCAATAACCAACCGAATTATGTGTTTTATTATGACAACGATGGTAAATTTTTCCCGGGTAACCAGGATGATAATGCTACAGATCCCCGCATCGACGCCGATTATGCGCATATGTATTTTAGCCTGTCAGCATTAAAATCGCCAAATGAAGGCTCTGCTTACATCGTTGGCCAATTCAACGATTACAGGCTTGATGAAAACAGTAAACTTAGCTATGATCAAACCGACCACCATTTCCATATCCAGTTGCTTTTAAAACAGGGTGTTTATGATTATGCTTATGTTTGGGTACCCAACGGATCGGACAAACCCGACAATGCGGCATTTGAAGGATCGCATTTTGAAACTGAGAATGAATACGAACTATTTGTCTATTATCATCCGGCAGGCGCCAGATGGACCGAATTGGTGGGGTACAGAACGCTAAATACCGCACCGGCGAGGTAACTCAATTTGTATTCATCAGCGCTTCCTCCTCCTGTTTCAGTACGGCTTTTTTATTGCGGTCAAACCAAAAGATATTGGCCGTCTTCATATAAGCCACCTGCCGTTCGGGCTTACGGTAGGTGTACAGCCACCACAAGCCATATTTGAGACAAAAGTTGTAAAAGAATACAGGCAGGATCACTCCCGACCACCATACCAGGATAATAAGCGCAGGCACATAGGTGATATGGAAAATGTTCATAAATACGGTTCGTGCAAGCGTCATAACAATGATTTGCATGCAGTATACGAACAGCGAGTGAAACCCGATGATGCGGAGGAATGTGAGTGCTTTTGACCTTTGCAGCAGGAAAGAGATATTGATCGATATCGCGCATCCCACCAGCGCCTCGAAAAGGAAAAAGAAGGGCATTTTATGCTCCACATAGTTGATGCCTTCGGCCGTTGGCTTCAGGTTGATCTGCGTGAAAAAGTATTGTATAACGATGAATGAAACCAGTAACGGAATAAATATTTTCCAGGAAGCAAACTTCGCACGGTTCTCGTCATTGAGCATAACATCCGACAATACATCGCCTAAAGCGAAAAAGATATAGTATTCGCATATATCTGTCAGGAATCCGGCCCAACGATCGTACACATGTATGTAGGCCGATATTGAAAATAGTACGAGTCCGAAAATAAGATGCGGAACAGGCTTGATCTTCAATTTAGATTTCAAAACAGCATAGAGGGCGCCAATACAAAATAAAGCGTTCAGATACCAGAAGTGACCTGTCTGTCGGGGGTCGATGATCAGATCGAGATAGCTGATCGGCGACACCGAATTGTGGGTAAACCTGGACATGAACAATTGAAGCGTGATCTGGATGGCTCCCCATACAAACAAAGGGTATAAAATATTATTCGTACGATCCGCAATATAGTTTCCCAGGCCTTTCTTATTCAGGCTTCTGCCAACAAGCAGTCCGGAAACGATGAAGAACAAAGGCATGCGAAAACCGTAAAGAAACACCCCGATATAATTAAAGAAGGGATAAGAGGATAACGGCAGCCCGTGGTCGGTCAATGTGGCCATACAATGTCCGTATCCCACCAAAATGATGCTGATCCCCTTATCGTAGTCGATCCAGAGCCACCGCTTTTCATTTAAAATAAACCTGGAGTTAAAAGGGTCCATTCACAATAAATTTTTTAAAAAGAAAAATGTAACAAAGTTGTTACATTTCGAGCAACTTCAAACAAACTTTAGGTAATATCCTTTTATAACTGATTTCGTGATCGTTATATATTTTATTATAAATTAATCCGCTTATTCAAATATTTCTTTATAATATATTAATTATTTGTAAGTTAAGGTTTTTTGTATATTTGTTACATTTTAAGAAAATCTACCGGTATGAATTTCCTTGAGCCGCTTAGTGTTGGAACCTTATTTCAGAACATTGCATTCTATAGTTTTCTTTTTTTATTGTTGTCCCTGAATCTTAACGTTTTAAAGCTGCCCCGAAAATTAAAGGGCGCACGTTCCTAACCTGCAATAACTACAAAAGCTTTACGGGATTAATGAAGTATTTTGAACATCAGTTCCTTCATTAGTTCGCCATGCGGGGCATTGGATTCCAATCCTTTACTTTTCAGGTCGTATTCCCGCAGCAGACTAATTATCTCCATCGATTTCCCATAGTTGTAACTCCTGGCCGCTTGCTCGTAATCTTTTATAAAATATGGATTAACACCCAATTCGCGTGCCAAATTCTGGGGCGATTTGTCTTTTACATAATGGTATAGCAGAACCTTACTGAAAAAGTTATTCAAATTGCCCAGCACTAATACGATCGGGTTGGATTTGGGGTTCGCGTCGAAATAATTGATGATTCGGTTCACCTTAAAGGGGTCTTTTTTACTCAATGCCGCCTGGAGTTCAAAAACATTATACTCCTTGCTGATGCCGATATTATCCTGTACCTGCTGGACATTGATGGTTTGACCAGGATTAATATTGAGCATTAACTTATCCAACTCATTAGCGATCTTGGAAAGATCATTACCCAAATATTCAGCCATCGTGGCCGATGCCTGCTGGTCGATGCGGTAACCCTTTGCGGCCACATATTCCTCTATCCATGCCGGCAGTTTGTTGTCGTAAAGCGATACAGATTCGAATACCAGCCCGTTTTTTTCAATAGCCTTGTAAGTTTTCTTCCGCTTATCAAACTTGCCGTATTTGTAGCAAAATATCAGGATGGTGCTGGGCAAAGGTTTTTCGAAATAACTCAATACCGGGTCTATGGTCTTTTTATCATCATCTTCCTTGCCCCACTTCATATCCTGTGCCTCTTTTACCAGAATTAGCTGATAATCGGCCATCATGGGATAGCGTTTGGCCGCATTTAATACCGACATCATATCCGTATCTTTACCATAGAATACCGTTTGGTTGAAGCCTTTTTCGGCTTCAGACAAAAAGCTATTCTCGGCGTAATTGCTAATTAAATCGATGAAATAGGGCTCATCGCCATGCAGCAGGTATAAAGGTTTAACCTTACGATTCTTAAAGTCTTTGATAATATCGGATGCGGTCATATCGGAGATTCAAAAATAACAAAATTAGCTGCCGGTTGGCGAACAAGTTATCGTCCAATCGACTTAATCCAACTTAATCAATTATTTTTACACCGATGCTGCCGCCTCTCAGATTGCCACCCTACCCTTTCAGGATTACCGACAACAACGGCAAGCTTACGCTATTTGACGAGATCAGAAAAAAGCATGTTGTACTGACGCCCGAAGAATGGGTGCGTCAGCACTTCGTACAGTTTCTGATTAACCAAAAGGGCTACCCGCGATCGCTCATCAGGCTCGAGGGGGGCCTGAAGCTCCATGGGATGCAAAGGCGGACCGACATCGTTGTTTTCAACTCTTCGGGGCAACGGATATTAATGGTTGAATGCAAATCGCCCGACATCGGAATTACGCAAAAGGTGTTCGACCAGGTGGCCCGCTATAATATGGTGCACAAAGTGTCGGTACTGGCCGTGAGCAATGGCATCGATCATTATTATTGCCATATCGATTTTGAAGACCGTCAGTACCGGTTTATAGAAGAGTTGCCGGGCTATAAGGAAATTTGCCCTTAACCGATCGGAACGATCAGGTTCTGCATTTTTTCACGAAGCTCGTCGGGCTTAAAGGGCTTGGACACGTAATCGTTCATTCCTGAATTAAACACGCGTTCTTTTATATCAAAAAGCGCCGATGCCGTTAAAGCGATGATGGGAATATTAGCCTTTTTAGGGTCGCGCATTTTACGGATCTCCACCGCCGCGTCAAAACCATTCAATACGGGCATTTGAAGATCCATCAATATGATATCGAAATTACCATACTGTACCATCTCGATTGCACGCTCGCCGTTTTCGGCTATGGTTGGCGTAATGCCCCATTTAGAGAATAACTTCTTCATCAGCATCACATTTACCATATTATCCTCGGCGATAAGCACCCGCAGGTTACTTAAAATGTCCGCGCCGGCAGTAAGCGGCCGTTTGTCTTCAGAAACTGCCACGATCTCCGTCGATACCGGGAACTCCATATTGAAAGAAAATTCTGACCCTGCGCCCAGCTCACTGCTAACGACGATCTGGAGCCCCTGCAATTCGAGCAGCCGCTTTACAATCGCCAGGCCAAGCCCTGTGCCGCCATACTGTCGGGTAGTTGATATCGACTCCTGTGTAAACGGTTCAAATATGATCTCCAGGTTATCTTTGGCTATACCTATGCCGGTGTCTTTCACCGAGAAGTTTACGTTTACCGTATTATGCCGATCCTCAAGGCAGCTCACGTAAACCCATATATTGCCGTGGTGGGTAAATTTAATGGCGTTGCTTATAAGATTGAAAATGATCTGGGTCAACCTGGTAGGGTCGCCAAAAACGATCTTCTGCCTTAAAACCGGGTCGATCTTCAAATGAAATTCGAGCCCTTTTTCCTCAGCCTTTAGCCGCTGACCGCCGCAGACATTCTGCATCAGGTCGGGCAGGTTAAAACTGATATTCTCGAATACGATCTTGCCGGCTTCGATCTTGTTGAAATCAAGCACATCGTTTACGAGCGCCAGTAAATTATTGGCCGAAAACTTCAGTATGTCCAGGTTGTCCTTTTGGTCGGGTCGCGGGTTACCCATTATCAGCAGGTTGCTCATGCCGATCACTGCGTTAAGCGGCGTCCGGATCTCGTGCGACATAATGGAAAGAAATTCTGATTTGGCCTGGGCCGATTTTTCCGCCTTTTCTATCACTTGCTCCAACTCGCTGTTTAGCTTGCCGCGTTCTTCGGCAGTATTCCTCAATACCTTAATGCTTTTCACAAAGGCCGCATAAAAATAATTGTGCATCAGGATGATAAGTGCAAAATTCGCACAGATCGCAATAATGATGGTCGACTCGTCGATCACCTTTGGCTTGATGCCGATAACATAATCGTTATCATATTCCAGCACCAGGAAGAGCAACACCGGTATCAGGTTCACCAGCGAATAGAACAGGCCGCAGGTTTGCCCGAGCATATAAAAGCTGAAAACGATGATAAGCAATATGATTTGCGCCGTAACAATATTCACATTTTGCAACGTAATGAACACGTTACTCAGGTTGACCATGGTGGCAAGCACCAGCAAAATATGCGAAATAATGCCCCATCTGGGCCGGAAGGTAAGGTATTTGAACAGAATAAGCAGGCTGAACAGCAGGATACCCGTTGTAAAGGCCAGTATATACTGATGGTCGAGATAAATATTTACCTGCAGCGCCGCCACAACGATAATGGCAAGCCACAGCACATAATACAATAAACGAATACGGGCCTGGTCGAGGATCGATTGCTCCTTTGTCAGTATCTTGTTCAGCGAGAAATTAAAAAAACCGACTTCTTTATTCATTTCCGGTAACCTGGCGCAGCATTCCTAAAATTAAGTATTAAAAATACGCACGAATGGCATTAAAGTACACTAATATTTTAAGAAGTGTATCCTTTATCAACAATTAGCCTGCCAATCCTTTCAGATGTTCCTCAATGATCTTTAATTTAGCTTCTGCATCCGCCTTCTTCTTCCTCTCATTTTCCACTATCTCGGGTTTGGCATTTTGCACAAAACGCTCATTGCCCAGTTTCGCGTCGACTGATCGAAGGAAACCCTCAAGGTAGGCTTTTTCGTTATTCAGGCGTTCCTGCTCAGCAACCGGATCAATATTTTGGTTCAATTGGATATAAAATTCGTCCGTGGAAACAAGGAAACTGATCGCACCTGCTGCTTTTTCGTCAACAAAAGCAAACTCACTGATATTAGCCAGGCGGAAAATGATGCTAATGAAGCGATCGTAATTTACGCCTGAACTGACCCTGGCGCATAGCGGCAAAGCCTCTTTCAGCGAAATTTGTTTACTCTGCCTTACCTCGCGTATTTTTGTTACCAGCGCTGTAATAATCTCCATTTCACGCAGCAAGCGGGTATCTATTTGCCCGATTTCAGGCATTCTGGCAACAATACAGCAGTCGGTTTCTTTCCTGTTTCCAAAGATTTCCTCATCATGCCAAAGCTCTTCCGTAATAAAAGGCATGAACGGATGGAGGATTGTTAGTATATTGGAGAAAAACTGGACAGTCTTATCATAAGTTTGCCTGTCGATGGGCTGTTCGAAGCCGGGTTTAATCATTTCCAGGTACCACGAGCAGAAATCGTCCCACACCAATTTATAGGTGGCTATTAACGCTTCCGACAAGCGATACTGGACAAAATTGTTTTCTATTTCCGTCAGCGTCTCATTCAGCCGGCTTTCAAACCAGGCGATAGCGGTTTCATTCTTGTTTTCAGCGGCGTTATCGACTGTCCAGCCTTTAAGCAACCGGAACGCATTCCATATCTTATTGGCAAAATTCCTTCCCTGCTCACAGTGTTTTTCATCGAACATCAGGTCGTTACCGGCTGGTGATGAAAAAAGCATACCTACCCGCACGCCGTCAGCGCCGTACTTTTCGATCAGATCAAGCGGATCGGGCGAATTCCCAAGCGATTTCGACATTTTCCGGCCAATCTTGTCGCGAACGATACCTGTCAGATAGACGTTGCTGAATGGAATCTCGTTCCTGAACTCGTGCCCGGCCATGATCATCCTGGCAACCCAAAAGAACAATATTTCCGGTGCGGTGACCAGGTCATTAGTTGGATAATAGTAGTTGATATCATCATTGTTGGGGTCCTTAAACCCATCGAATACTGATATCGGCCACAACCATGATGAAAACCACGTGTCGACTACGTCCTCTTCCTGAACCAGGTCATCAATTTTGAGATTGGAATTTTCAGTTTTCAGTTTTGCCTGTTCAAATGCTTCTACCTTATTCTTAGCAATAACATATTGTCCATCGGGCAGGTACCAGGCAGGTATCTGCTGTCCCCACCACAACTGCCGGCTGATGCACCAGTCTTTCACGTTCTCCATCCAGTAACGGTAGGTATTGATGAATTTATCAGGTATCAGCCTAATATCCCCTTTTAATACTGAATCCAGCGCCGGCCTGGCCATCTCGTCCATTTTGCAGAACCACTGCATGGACAGTTTGGGCTCGATCACAGCGTCGGTACGTTCAGAAAAACCGATCTGCGATTTATAATCTTCGATCTTTTCAAGCGTGCCGGCCTGTTCCAATAACGGCGCGATTTTTTTTCTTGCAGCAAAACGATCCTCACCGACGAGCACCTGCGCTTTTTCATTCAGCGTTCCATCTTCGTTCAGGATATCGATGATTGGCAAATGATGTTTCTGACCCAATTCATAGTCGTTCAAATCGTGAGCGGGTGTCACTTTCAAACAACCGGTGCCAAACGCCATATCCACGTACTCATCCAGGATGATCGGTATTTCGCGGTTGATGAGTGGAATAATAGCCTTTTTCCCATGCAGATGTTTATACCGTTCATCATTGGGATTAATACAAACTGCTGTATCAGCCATGATGGTTTCGGGGCGGGTGGTAGCAATTACCAGGAAGTCGGATTTCGGATTTCCAAATTCGGATTTTTCCGACTTCTGGCCTCCGACCTCTGACATCGGTGAGATGGCATATCTTATATAGTATAATTTCTGATTAACTTCCTTACGAATAACTTCCTCATCCGAAACAGCGGTTTTTCCCTGTGGGTCCCAGTTTACCATGCGTATGCCGCGGTATATCCAACCTTTTTTGTACAGGTGGATAAACGTATCGATCACGGCTTCCGACAGGTCGTCATCCATAGTAAAACGGGTGCGGTCCCAGTCGCATGATGCGCCCAATTTCTTTAATTGCTCAAGGATGATGCCACCGTATTTATTGCGCCATTCCCAGGCGTATTCCATGAACTTCTCGCGGCCAATTTCTTTTTTGTCGATGCCGCGTTCCCTCAGCATCGCTACCACTTTAGCCTCTGTAGCAATACTGGCGTGGTCGGTTCCGGGCACCCAGCAGGCGTTTTTGCCTTTCATCCGTGCGCGGCGTACCAGCACATCCTGTATGGTATTGTTCAGCATATGGCCCATGTGCAATACGCCGGTAACGTTCGGCGGGGGAATGACTATCGTATAAGGCTCGCGTTCGTCAGGCACCGACCTGAAAAACTTGTGCTCCATCCAATAGCTATACCATTTGTCCTCTGCTTGTTTAGGCTGATACTTCGCTGAAATACTCATAGCGGGCAAAAATAGGGATTTTGGTTCATAGTTGACGGCTCCTCATTCAGGGTCAAACCCAAACCATGATCTATGAACAATGAACTATATGCCATTACCATCACATTCTTGTTACAATCATTGCCTCTCTGTCTGAATTTCCTAAATTCAGCCCTCTCAATAAATTAACATGAAGATTAACACTACAACAGCTCTCCTTTCGGGAGCTATCATTCTGTCTGCAATGGCCTTTACTCCGGGCAAAAGCGGACCGCCTGCAAAATTTATCGATCCGGCTAATATGGACCTCTCCGTTAAACCAGGCGACGATTTTTTTGAGTATGCCAACGGTACCTGGATCAAAAACAATGCTATTCCCGCGAAAGAAACCCGTTGGGGAAGCTTTGGCATTCTGCACCAGGAAAATACGGAAAAGCTGCTCGCGCTATTAAAGGAAGTGAGCAATACCGGTGGTGCGCCTAAAGGAAGCTTAAAGCAACGTGTCGGCGACCTGTATGCCAGCGGCATGGATAGCCTTGCCATTGAGAAACGGGGCTACGATCCGATCAAACCCGATCTTGAACGCATTTCAAAGATCACTGACCTAAACGGTGTTGTAAATGAAATGATCCTCGAACGTGTAAACGGCGATGCCAGTCCCCTTTTCGGGGCCGGCGTCGGCGCCGATTCTAAGCATCCAACCCGCAACATCGTGGAATTCAGGCAGGGTGGTACCAGTTTGCCCGACCGGGATTACTACCTGAAGGATAACAGCCGCAATAAGAAAATAAAGGACGCCTATCGCAAATACATCGTCACCTTGTTTACGCTGACGGGGACCAGCGCCGACGATGCCGACAAAAATGCCACCACGATAATTAACATCGAAACTGCGTTGGCAAAATCGCAAATGGCCCGCGTGGAAATGCGCGACCCTAACAAAACTTATAACAAAATGGCAGTTGCCGATTTTGATAAGACAACACCACATTTGAATTGGTCGCATTTGCTGCCAGAAATGAAGCTGAAGAGCGTAGACACCGTAATTGTGGCCCAGCCAGGATTTTTTAAGGATGCAGATGCGCTCCTGGCGTCGACGCCTGTGGCCGACTGGAAAGTTTACCTCGACTGGAACATGCTTAAAGGTTCGGCGGGCGCGTTAAGCTCGCCATTCGTAAAGGCAAGTTTTGAGTTCAGCAGCGCTTTATCGGGCCAAAAAGTACAAACGCCGCGTAATGAAAGAATAGCCAATTTAGTCGACGGCAGCATCGGCGAGTTGCTTGGGCAACTTTATGTAGAAAAATACTTTACCCCGGCCGCCAAGCAGTATATGGTAAACCTGGTGAACAACCTGAAGGGCGTATTGGGCGACCGTATTAAACGCCTGGACTGGATGAGCGAATCTACCAAGGAACATGCGCTTAAAAAGCTGAATGCGTTTACCGTAAAGATCGGTTACCCGGACAAATGGCAATCCTACGCCGGGCTGGATATTGAGCGCCATGACTATTACGGCAACCTTAAGCGTA
>JAFDZK010000289.1 GCA_018267005.1 Bacteroidota bacterium | reverse complement strand
AATGCTGAACATGGGCTTTCAGGAAGACATCGACAGCATTCTTTCGGAAACACCATCAGATAAAAAAACCTGGCTGTTTTCGGCCACCATGCCTTCGGAAGTGAGAAGGATCGCCAAAAAGTATATGGATGATCCGTACGAGCTTACGATGGGCACAAAAAATACCGGGAACGAAAACATCGACCACGAATATTATGTGGTGCGTGCCCGCGATAAGTATGCCGCTTTCAAACGCATCGTTGACTTTAATCCCGAAATATTCGGTATCGTTTTTTGCCGCACCAAGGTTGAAACGCAGGAGATCGCCGAGGCCTTGATAAAAGACGGTTACAATGCCGACTCGCTGCATGGCGACCTTTCGCAGCAGCAGCGCGATAAGGTGATGAAACGTTACCGCGACCGCAGCCTGCAATTGCTGATAGCCACTGACGTAGCCGCCCGCGGTATCGACGTGAACGATGTTACGCACGTCATCAACTACTCGCTGCCAGATGAGATCGAGAACTACACCCACCGCAGCGGCCGTACGGCACGCGCCGGCAAGACCGGGGTTTCCATTTCGATCATCAACGCGAAGGAACTTGGCAAGATACGCCAGATAGAAAAAACCATCGGCAAGCGCTTTGTTAAAGTTGAGATACCGACCGGTTTCGACGTGGTTGAGAAGCAGCTTTTCGCGATGGTGCACAAGGTGCATAACGTTGAAGTGAACGAACAGCAGATCGAACAATATATTCCCCGCATCATGGACGAGTTTAAGGACATGGGCAAGGAAGAGATCATCAAACGCTTTGCTTCACTGGAGTTTAACCGTTTCCTCGATTATTATAAGAACGCGCCCGACCTGAACGCACCGGTTGAAGAAAACCGCCGCGATGGTGAAAAATTTGCACGGACGGGCATGCGGTCAGACTTTACCCGCTTGTTCATTAACCTCGGTTCGGTGGACGGATTCAGTCGCGGCGACTTGCTGGGTTTCATTTGCAACAATACCAAAATAAGTGGTAAAACTGTCGGCAAGATCGATGTGAAGGGCGTTTACTCCTTCTTCGAGGTGCAAAATGCCGATGTGGACACGGTATTTTCGGGCTTCAAAAGTGTCGATTACCACGGCCGCGACGTAAGGATAGAAATTTCCGGCGATAGCAGTAACGAAACCCGCGGCGGTGCGTCTAATTATAAAAAACGCGACGGCGACCGTCGTGAAAAAGGTTACCGTAATGGCTCCGGCTATAACGGAGACAAACGCGAACGAAATGGCAGCCACAGCGGCGGCGGTTTCCGCGATTTTTCGGGCAAACGCCGGGAAGATCGTCGTGAGAGAAGAAGATTTTGAGGTTTAATCAAGAACCAGGAGCCAAAAAGCAAGATCAGTCAGTCTTTCGGACTTAAGCGGACTTCCGGACTCAAATTGAAGAAACTTTTAGGTTTAGTTTAGTTAGTGAGCGCCCCGTTGGCCAGTGGCCGGCGGGGTTTGCTTTTTAGCGGCTATATTCCATTATTTCCGAGTCGGGCGAGATCAGCTTCAGGTGGTGATCGTCCAGCGTTTGCACCACGAACTTGGAATAGGGCTGGTTGCCGTCGAAAGATGTAAAAATCGTGTCGCCCTTTACAAAATAATCTTCGGCCAGGGCCTCGTCACCGTCCGGCACAAACTTCTTATCGGTAATCTTCAGCCGCTCGCTGCCGTTCACGGCTTTCCAATCGCCATGCAGTTTATTTCCGGCCCGCCCGGAACAGGCTGCCGAAAACAATACTCCGGCGCAAGCTAAGTGTATGAATATCAAGGCGTACTTATCCATCTATCACAGCTTTTTACCATAAGAACGTTAAACTGGTCAAATAGGTTTCATCCCCTTAATTTTGAATGGAAAGGCCCTTCGCTGGGTGTCGGGGGCCTTTCTATTCAATGGATTTCATTCAAACAATTCAGAGGAAGATCAATCCTCTTTCTCGTCGTGCATCTGTGCTTTGGTTATATAAACACGATGGCCCTTCTTATTGATGTAATAATAATGGTCGTGTTTAGTGATGTAAACAGATTCGCCGTGAGGTCCGCGTTTCTCATGGTACTTTCTATCGACAATACGAGAGTCGACATTCGCAGCGGTGTTTGACGCAGCATCGGCGGTTTTTTCGCCAACTCTTTTGGCTGTGTGGCCAACTTTTCTTACATCTCTGCCGACCTTTGTCGTGTCAGATTTGATCGTACCTGCAAAGCCTTCGGCTGCAAACAGCATAGCCGCTGAAAATAAGGCAGTTTTAATTATAGTTTTCATTTGGTAGATGAATTGGTTAACGATATATTAACTTGATTGCCCCGTCAAATGTTTGCCCCTTAGGGATTATAGATAAGGTGAATAGTATTTTGCGGTTAAAGGAATTGCGCCGGATTTTTTTGATATTAGCAACCTGACGAATTGCAATATATTATACTGATCTAAATTTTATCATAATGAGGTACTTGATGTTTTTTGTCTGCTTGTTGTTTTATGTTGGCGTCAACGCTCAGGGAAAAAAACCACTGAACGTTATTTGTGACAGGGGCGATACCACAAAGGGGCGCCCGCCTTTGTCAGCAGTTGGTTTGGATAGCAGCGACCCTGCCCACTTTGGCGAGCAGGTTTGGCTCACAATGTTTAAAGGTAAGCGTGTCTTTAACTTCACCTGGAAACAAATGGACGGTTCAAAACCCGATCTTGCAAAAAACCTGGGCTTGAGATCGGTAAACATCAAACTGGATAATGATTCTCTTGTGGTGCTTTATTCAAGCAGTCGTCCCCGGATAATAAAGAATGACTATTGGTGGTTTCAAGCAGATGTTTCAAATGATGAAATAAAGCAATTTACCAGTCATAAAATGGTATTTATCACTTTTGTTGCGGGTAATAATGTACAATACCCGCTCTTTAGTTTTAATGGAGCCGAACAATCGGGCATTGAAACAGCGTCGAGGTGTTTTTTTTATAATACTCAAAAATAACGCAGCAATAAACAGGCCGGTCTTTGAAGGCTAACTCAGTTGCCCGGCCAAATGTTTCATCTCGAAGGCAGGATTGCGTTTTTCGTACAGGATGGCATAAACCGCGCTGCAGATAGGCATGAAAACTTTATAGTGCTTGTTTATCTCGTGCAGGCCGTTCACAGCGTAGTAGCCTTCGGCTATCATGTTCATCTCTAATTGAGCCGATCTTACGGTGTAACCTTTGCCGATCATGTTACCGAAAGTACGGTTGCGGCTAAAGCTGGAATAGGCGGTAACCAATAAGTCGCCCAAGTAGGCCGACTCTTTGATGTCGCGGTCAATGGGATGCACAGCCGCTACAAAACGCTCCAGCTCGCGGATAGCGTTCGAGATCAATACCGCCTGAAAATTGTCGCCGTAACCCACCCCATGGCAGATGCCGCTGGCGATGGCATAAACATTCTTCAATACCGCGGCATACTCGGTGCCCCAAATATCGTCTGAAACGACGGTATTGATGTAACGGGTACCGATCATGCCCGCGAATTCGGCGGCTAACCCGGTATCGCCTGAAGCGATGGTAAGGTAGGACAGTTTTTCCAGCGCCACCTCTTCGGCGTGGCACGGCCCGCTGATGACCATAAAATCGTCGAACGAAACGCCGTAGCGCTGGTTGATAAATTCGCCGATGATCATATTCTCGTCCGGCACGATACCTTTGATGGCCGACACCACTTTTTTACCGGCAAAGTCCGCCGCGGTGACGCCTCCGAGCGCTTCTTTCAGGAAAGCCGCGGGCACATTCAGCAGCACAATATCGGCTTTGGGAAGTAATTCCGCCAGGTTCGTCGAAATGTGGTGGGCCGGCACCTTGATCTCGACCGAGCTGATGTAGTTGGGGTTATGCCCGAACTGCCGGATATGGTCGGCGGCCTGCTCGCTGCGCATCCACCAGTAAAGCTCTTTTTCAACAGGATTATCCGTAAGCATTTTAATATTCGCGGTGGCCCAACTGCCGCCGCCTACGATTAGTATCCTGTTTTTTTGGCCGATCATTCTTTGAGAGGTGTAAATATGCAGACGTGCAAATGTATTGATTTTAGATTATTCGCGGTTTTAAACGGGCGCTAATTAACGCCGGCCAGAGCGTGTTAAAATTAGTTTCGTGCCTGGATAAAAGCGAATAGCGGCGGCTTTTACGCCGCCGCTACAGTTACACAATCAGATAATTGTATCAGGCGGGCACGGCTTTCGCCGCACCGCCCTCAACAATACTGATACTTTAGGGGTATTAGTATCTTTATATCCTGCCTATATTCCCGCTGGCTACACGCTTACGATAGCCGTAATAGAAGATGATCGGGAAAATGAACAGGTTAAATGTTGTATTCGTTATTAAACCGCCGATAACTACGATAGCCAGCGGCTTCGACGCCTCTGAGCCGATACCTGCCGACACCGCAGCCGGTAAAAGGCCTATCGCCGCCATCATGGCCGTCATCACTACCGGGCGCAGGCGGTCCTCCACGCCATCACGCAGCGCATCGCTGAAGTGCCACAGCGCATGGTGCTTCATTTCGCGGATGTTGCTTTTGAATTTGGTGATCAGGATCACGCCGTTCTGAACGCATATGCCAAATAGTGCGATAAATCCGATACCTGCCGAAATATTGAAGTTTACGCCGATGATCAACAGGGCCAGGATGCCCCCGGCTATGGCAAAAGGCACGTTAAACAATACAAGCAACGAGTCCTTAACATTGCCAAACAGGATGAACAAGATAAAAAAGATGATCAGCAGGCTGATCGGCACCACCTGCGCCAGCCGTTTGGAAGCACGCTGCTGATTCTCGAAGTCACCGGCCCATTCCAGCGAATACCCTTTAGGCAGCTTGATCTGGGCGTCGACCTTATCCTGCGCCTCCTTGATCGTGCTGCCCATATCGCGGCCGCGTATGGAAAATTTGATGGCCCCATATCGCTTGTGATCGTCGCGGTAAATTATGCTAATGCCAGTGATCTTCGTAATATCGGCGATCTCGCGCAACGGTACTTTGTTGCCGCTGATAGAAGGCACGCGCAAATCGCCGATGGCCGTGGGATTATTCCTGAAGTCTTCCGGGTAACGGATACGCAGGTCGAACCTGCGCTCACCTTCGTATATCTGCGTCGCCGCCTTGCCGCCGATGGCTGTTTCGATCACCGCATTGGCGTCGGCAGCTTCGACCCCGTACTGGGCCATTTTTTCCTGGTTAAGGTTGATCTGCAGCTCGGGCTGTCCCATATTACGCAGGATGCCCAGGTCTTCGATCCCTTTCACCGTCTTCAGGATACTGTAAATCGTATCTTCCTTGCTTTCGATGTATTTGTAATCGTCGCCAAATAATTTTACAACGATG
>JAFDZK010000288.1 GCA_018267005.1 Bacteroidota bacterium | reverse complement strand
CAGGAAAACCGGCTTGCCAAAATACATAGCTTCGATAACCGGTAACCCAAACCCCTCGGCAATGGAGGGGAACACAAATGCGCTGCAATTTTTATAATACCAGGCTTTGTCGTCGTCGCTCACCGGGCCGGTAATGTGCATTCGGTCCAAACAATTATATTTTTCAGCCTCTTGCACTATCTTTTGTTTATGCGGCGTTTCGATACCGGATATTACCAGCTCATAATCATTGTTTTTTAAAAGTGCCGGCAACAGGTGGAATCCTTTCTGCACGGACAATAAGCCGATAGTAAATAAAAATGGTCTTTTCGGCTCGATCGACGGCTTATGGCCGCCCGGCACGGCGAGTTTATCCGCGCCGTTATATATCACGCGTACTTTACTATCCACTTCGGGGAAATATTCTAATACGTCGTTAGCTACAAATTGGGAAATAGCGACTATCCTGTCACACTGCGCCATTTTTTTCCGCAGCTTTTCTACATATACTTTTATACGGTGCGGTTTGCTGAATTTCAAGTGGACCTTGTTCATGTCATGAATGGTCATGATCTTTTTAGCCTTAACCTTATTGGGCCTCAGGCGGCAAGTTTGGTCGGTGAAATGTACAACGTCAAATTCATCCCGAAATGGAAAGAATATTTTATGGAGCGGCGATAAATAAATAATATCTATCTTATTATTAAATTGATATATGGTATTGCGAAATAAATAATATCTCAGGTCATATTTACCATTGTTCTGCCTGATCAAGGCATCGCCGAGGCCTTTGCCGAAGGAAAAATAACCCGAGTTGGGATTTTTCATCGAATCGAACGTAACTAATACCGATGGTTTGGTCATTGTTCCTGCCAGGCTATTTAATGATCTTGTAGTTCCTGTACTCACTTACCCGCCAACCGGTCAAGTCTTCAATTTTCTGCAGCGCCTTGCGCCTGAAGGTCATTTTCTTGTGTAATGTTTTAAGATCAAGGTCGAGCTTCCAGTTGGTCGCGGCTATCCGTTTTTGCATTACCGCCGGGTGTGTATCGGTAAAAGCGATCAGCCGGTCGGCATTTTTATAATCAAACTCGAATGTCTCCGGCAGATTTTCTGAAATCCAGTCATCGTCGTGATAAAACTGGTTGAAATTCCTGATCTTGTTTTTTAACCCCTGCGGTGGTTTTACCCAACCATAGTGATAAATATAGGCATCGATCAACTTTACATGAAGTTTCCGTCCGTCGGTCCTGAACCCCTGCGCATCACGATAGGAATGTATGCCCTTTTTGTTCCTGAGCACCCTGATCTCGCGCCGGTACCATCGCCTTGAATGCCCGTAATAATCATAGGAGCCATAGAAATGCAGGTATTTGAATAACAGCCCTTCGATCTGTTCATCGCCCAGGTTATCTTCCATTTCTTTCTTAATGAGCGGAAGGTATTTTTCGTGCACGCATTCATCGCCCTGTATATAAAATGCCCAGTCAGCATCCGGCGAAATAGCTGCGAAGGCCTTGTCGGTCTCTTTGGCAAATACTTCGCCGCCGGCGCGCAGCGTTTCATCCCAAACGGTATTGATGATCTTAATTTTTGGCGAATTTATGCCTTCGATCAGTTTGCCGGTGTCGTCGTCAGAGTTTCCTAAAGCAACCACGAACTCATCGCAAAGCGGCAATATGGAAGTAATAGCTTCAACCACCGGGTAATCATTCTTAACGGCATTCCTGATAAATGTAAAGCCTGCTACCTTCATGTTGTTCTTGAAGCGGGAATTTTTGCAGATGCAAATATAGCGGAAGCCTTCCACTTTATCCGCGGCTAAGCGAGTTGTTTTGGCGGGCCGCCTGCTTCAATTATTTTTGTTATTTTGACCTGTTTAATATGAAGACCACCCACCCAACGGTTATCAACTCGCATACTGGTTTCAGAACCCTGGCAAGAGCGCTCACGGTAGTCGAAAACGACCTGCCCGGCTCGGCCGATTTGCTTAGAGGGCTTCATTTTGATCGAAATGTTCCGATTATAGGCGTCACGGGGCCGCCGGGCGCAGGCAAAAGCACATTGGTTAACGCACTCATTAATGAGCTGGTTTTTCCAAATAAAAAAGTAGCGGTATTGGCCATCGACCCGACTTCGCCGTTCAATTTTGGTTCATTGCTTGGCGACAGGATCAGGATGGCCGGTCATTTTAATCATCCAGGGGTATTTATTCGTTCGCTTGCGACAAGAGGCGCGCTGGGAGGCCTATCGGCCAAAACCATTGAAATGACCGATATGCTCCGTGCGGCGGGTTTTGATTACGTGTTAATAGAAACTGTGGGCGTGGGTCAATCGGAAGTCGAAATAGCGGGGCTTGCCGATATTACTTTGGTCGTTTTAGTGCCCGAGGGCGGTGACGAGATACAAACCATCAAATCCGGCATGATGGAAATTGCCGATGCTTTTATCGTCAACAAAGCCGATAGGGAAGGTGCCGATGTATTTGCAAACAATCTTAAAAAGATGGCCGGGCAAAAAGAGGAGGCTGTGCCGGTTTTTAAAACCATCGCGTCGCAAAGCCGTGGCATTGCCGACGTAGTCGAATTTATCCGGTCGCACGCTTCATCAAAAAACAGCAGGAAAGAATTCCTTTTAGCCGAAAAAGCATACAAGCTTATCCAGCAAAAACGCATGTCCGGCATCGGCCGCGCCAAATTGCAGCAAGCCATCGCGGAAGCCGCCGATAAGCCGGACTTTAACCTTTATAAATTTATTGAACAATACTAATTCGGCAGTCAATATTTTGGCGTCGACATCCTATGAGTTCATGATATCCTCGATATGCTCGGCCTCAAGCGGGATATCCGCCATAAGATCTACATTCCCATCATTCGTGATCAGGATATCGTTTTCAAGCCGGATGCCCAAACCTTCCTCGGGAATATAAATGCCGGGTTCGCAAGTCAGGATGTTACCGACTTCAAACGGCTTATACCGGCTCGCGAAATCATGGACATCAAGGCCTAAATGGTGCGAGGTACCATGCATGAAGTATTTTTTATACAACGGCATTTTAGGGTCTTGTTTATCGACCGCGGTTTTATCCAATAGTTTCAGGCCGATAAGCTCGCTGGTCATCATTTTTCCAACTTCTTCATGATAATCCGATAATAAGGTGCCTGCCTGTATCAGCGCCTTGGCGCCTTTCATTACCCTTAGCACCGCATCATAAACCTCGCGCTGCCGGGGGGTAAAGCGACCGTTCACGGGTATAGAGCGGGTCATATCAGCATTGTAATTGGCATATTCTGCGCCTACATCCAAAAGCAGTACGTCGCCGGCTTTACAAACCTGGTTATTGTCGATATAATGCAGTACGTTCGCATTGGCCCCGGAGGCGATGATGGGGCTGTAAGCATTCCCGGACGACCGTTGCCGTAAAAACTCGTGTGTAAATTCAGCTTCTATTTCATATTCTGCAACCCCGGGTTTTACAAATTTTAGTACCCGTACAAAACCGTCCCGGGTAATTTCGCAGGCTTTTTTGGTAAGCTCTATTTCTATATCCGATTTTACAGCGCGCAGGTCGCGCATGATTGGCGCCGAACGCTCGTAATGATGCAGGGGATATTTCTGTTGCAGTTGTTCCAGCATACGTATGTCGCGATACGGCACGGTATGGCTGTAACGATCGTTCTCATTAGTGTTTATATAAATATTTTCTGCGTAGTTAATAATACTATGTAAAATGGTATCATATTCCTGCAGCCAGTAAACGCCTTCGATGCCCGACGCCGACCTTGCTTCTTCTTTGGTATATTTATGGCCTTCCCATACGGCGATGTGCTCATTGGTTTGTCTTAAAAACAGGACTTCCCTGTATAGCGGATTAGGACAATCGGGGTATAAAATCAAAATACTTTGTTCCTGGTCGATGCCGGTCAGATAAAAGAAATCCGCGTTTTGCTTGAATGGAAAGGCTTGATCGCCGTTTTTTGGAAACTCATCATTGGCATGAAAGAGTGCCAGGGAATTAGGTTTTATTCTCGAAACGAAATTTTTTCTATTTACAGTAAATAATGTATTACTTATAGGTAGGTATTTCATTAATATTGGGATTATTAATTTTTATAAAACAATTTTTTTCATTTCTTTGTATTATCTATTGTAAAAATTGGAACAATGTTTGGTATTCATTTCAAACATAATTACTATTTTTGGAAAAAAATCACAATTAAATTGTTTAATCTTAAAACTATGAACTACTCTACAATCAAGAAAACAGTCGCTTTATCGTTCGTGACGTTGCTTGCTTTTGGTTTGAGCCAGGCGCAAACGGCTACGACCGATTCTGCTAAAACGTCTGCCGGAACCGCCAAGGTATTTGGTGGCTTAAAGCAATACAACACCTGGAGTGTTGGCGCAAACATCGGTGTTACTGCACCATCGGTAGCTACCGGCGGTGTAAACACTTTTAACCACAACCAACCTGATTTGGGTTATGGTATCAGCTTAAGAGATCAGTTATCCCACGCGTTCGGTTTGCAATTGGATTTGCACGGCGGAACAGTGGAAGGAAGCGACAACGCTCAATTCAGCAACCCTGGCTATACTGTTGATAGCCAAAGCGGGGAGCATGTTGGGAGTTTCAAAACCCCTTTCTGGTCTGCGACATTAAGTGGTGTCGTTAACGTTGGATCGCTGAGCTTTTTGCATCGCACGAACGCCGTGAACTTTTATTTGAACGGCGGCGCAGGATTAGCCTGGTATTCTCCTAAAACTTATTCTGACAATGCACAATCAAATCTGTTGAATGATTACAACGGTAAGGCTGGCACAAGCGGAAACGCGTCTTATGTAAAAGAGCTGGTTATTCCTATCGGCGCTGGTGTTAAATTTAAACTCAGCGATGCTCTTGCTTTAAACGTAGGTTATACTGAGAACTTTGTTGACGGATTTAACTTTTCAGGAGTTCACTCCGGTTATCCGGCCGAAAACAAATATTCTTATGGCTATGCCGGTTTGGAATATACTTTTGGTCCAAAGTCAAAACCGAACCTGGACTGGGTAAACCCTGTAGCTATGATGTACGACGAGCTGTATGATGCAGCCCTTCGCCAGGAAGTTGAGGCTCTGAAAGGCCGCGTAGGCAATGTTGAAAATGCCATCAACGACCTGAAGAAAGATTCTGACGGTGATGGTGTTGCCGACCAGTTCGACAAGTGCCCGAACACTCCTGCAGGTACTGTTGTTGACGGTTCTGGTTGCCCGATCAATTTCCCGAAAATTGACACATCGTTATTCATGAGGAAACCGGTTGAAGCACCTGCCCAGGCTTATTCTAATATTCAGTTCGAATTTGATAGCTCTGTATTGCGGACTTCTTCTTATCCGACCCTGGATCTAACT
>JAFDZK010000287.1 GCA_018267005.1 Bacteroidota bacterium | reverse complement strand
CTGGTCGAGGTAATCGAGCTGCGTCATGTTCAGTGTTTCCCAGGCATCAAAAAGCATAAATAATTCTTCCGTATTTTGCTCATATCCCAACTGCATGGTTTGAAAATTTTTCCGTAGTGCCGGGATAATATTGTTTTCAAACAGTTCGATCTGTCGCTTTTTGGCTTCAAAGTCTGCGATCATGGAAGCGGTCATGCCTTCCGCTTCATTGACCATCATGGCTTTCTCCTGGTTTAGAGATTCAGCCTTCCATTTATAGCTTTCAATATTGGCTTTGAACATTTTAGATGACCAGGGCGCTATCGGTATCTTCACCATTGCCATCAGGGTATATTGGAGCGGCAGGTTGCCCAGGCCGATCATGTAGTCATACCTGACCCCAAACTCAGGCTTTAGTTTGGTGCGCTCTAAATTGAGCTGCAGCCCCGTGAGTTGTATATTTTTTTCAATGGCTTTAATATCGCTGCGGTTATTAATAAACGTGCTGCTATCAATAACAAGCTGTGAAAAATCTTTGATAGCATAAGTGGTATCAATCTCGAAAGACAGATCTTTGCCTCGGTTCATCAGTGTATTCAGCGCAATTCTTCTTTGCCTTATCTCGCTCTCCAGCATGATCCGCATATTCTGAACGTTTCCCAGGGCTGCCTTGGCTTTGTAATAGGCACCAATTTTTTCCATCCCGTTCTTGTAACGCAGTTCCGCACTCTCTATCATAAAATGTAAAAGCTTTTCGTCCTGTACCAGGATGGCGAGTTTCCTTTTATCGATCTGCCATTCGTAATAGTTTTTCCGGGCTTCCGAATACAGCTCGTTCAGTGAGTAGTTTCGCTGGTCTTTACTGACCGAAGACATTGCCTGCATGTATTTGGATTCGGCATCCTGCCTGCTTTTATTAGGAAACATCTGCTGTGCGGAGAACATAAATTGTCCCATACCCGGCTGGCCCATGTTGCCGTTCCACATTTTGGTGTCATAGGGTACCATGTACATGCCGGCGCCGACTTCAGGCGGCATCCAGCTTCGTGCGCCTTTGGCCGCCTCGTCCATCGAGCGGATGTCAGCCTCATACATTTTCAGCCCCGGATTCTTTGCGCTGATGTTGTTGAAAATGCTGTCCAGGCTAAGCACCTGAGCCCGGCAGGTCAGGCTTAGCATGCAAAACATGAGCGCATATAATATTCTAATTGGTTTCATAGCTTAATTTAGTTATCTTAATTTCTGGCATGTCCGCCTTTACCTTTTTCTGCTTTCTTTTTTTCCGAAGCTCATATATCCACAGGCAAAGCGCTCCGGCTGTAATAGGAAAGAGCCAGTCAAACCAAAGCAGCGGGGAAGTGTGGAAGTAGTAATTAAGGACCGGCACATATACGATAAGCAACATAAACGTCACGGACAAGCCGAACGCAATCCATAACTTCATGTTGGAAAAAAGGTATTTCCCCAATGCCGGGCCTGATGTCCGGTTTGAGAGCACATTTGCAAACTGCCCGAAGAGAATGGAGGCATACATTACTGTTGTCGATTTCTCGTAGTGATTTGACAAATGATGATTATGAAAGAACTCCGCCAAAAACATGCAATAGGACACCAGCCCCATTACAGTGCCCCTGAAAAGAATGCCTAAAAGCACATCTTTTGTGAGTATCTTATTGTTTGGATTTCTGGGCGAAGCGGTCATGATATTTTGCTCGGGCGGATCAAAGGTCAAAGCCGTTAAAGGGAACATCTCGCCCAACATATCAATGGCCAATATTTGCATAACCAGGATTGGCGTAGCGATACCCCAAAAGGCACCCGCAAAGCCAAAAAGGACTCCCATAAGTTCTGCTATGTTGGAAGAAAGGTTGGTTATCACGGTCTTTTCAACATTGCGGAAGATTGTCCTGCCTTCCTGAACGGCGGTCACAATAGTGGCAAAATTGTCGTCCAGCAGGATCATGGAGGCCGCTTCCTGCGCTACTTTGGAGCCATTCTTGCCCATTGCAACACCCATGTCGGCTCGTTTAAGACTCAGCGTGTCGTTGACCCCATCTCCGGTTACAGCGATAACTTCTCCCTGCTTTTTTAGCAGATCGACAATTCTGTACTTGTCTTCGGTACTAACCCTTGAGAAAATGACGGCCCTTTTTTTAAAGACCTCAGCTAACCGCACGTCGGTCATTTCTGCCAGGCTACTGCCGCTTATCACTTCAGGGAATTGGTCGCTTTCATTCATCAACCCGATATTTTTAGTAATCGCTTTTGCCGTAACTTCATTATCACCGGTGATCATAAATACTTTAATGTGCGCCTGAAATACTGCCTGGATGGCATCCTTTACTTCTTCATGCGGCGGGTCAAGCATGGTTACAAAACCGGCAAAAGTCAGATTGCATTCCGTATCGGTAACCTTATAATCGGCCTGTGGTGTAATATCTTTATAAGCGATGGCGATAATGCGCAAGGCATTAGCAGCATAGGCATTGGATTGAGCGATAACTTGCTGTTTTTGACCATCGGAAAGTCTTTCCACCTTTCCGTTAATGATAATATTGTCGCAGATATTTAGTATGGATTCTATCGCGCCTTTGACAAACGCGATGGTCTTGTGCTTGTGATTGCGGATAATGCAAATACGCTTGCGATTGGAGTCAAATTCAAAAGTTTTTATAGCCGGATACTCTCTGGTCGTTTCTTCCAGTGAATAACCCGCTTTCATTGCAAGCGTAGCAAACGCCGCTTCAGTCGGGTCGCCGATAGAATACCAGCCCTGGTGATATTTGTCAGGCGGATTGATTTTTCCTGTTGAAGACAGGTAGCCGGAAAGAAAGAATATTTTGAGGTCGCCCATGTTTGCTTTTGTAAACCGGGTATCTTTTTCAGCGATAATTTCCCCTTTCGGCTCATAGCCAAGTCCCGAAACCAGAAAGTCTGTTCCATTAAAATGACATCCTGTAATCGTCATTTCATTAGTGGTTATGGTACCGGTCTTGTCAGATGCGATTACAGTTGCCGCACCAAGATTTTCTACAGCGGCAATCCTTTTTACTATCGCTTTCTTTCGCGACAGCCGCTGTACTCCCAAAGCCAAGGCAGTCGATATTTGCGCGGGTAGCCCTTCAGGTACCATTGCAGCGGCGACACCTACCGAGAAAACGATAGCCGGAAGCAGCGGATCATGCAATATCAATCGCGTTACTATGAGTAAGCCTCCTATAACAAGGGTGGCATACAAAACTTTTTTACCAATGTCAATCGCCTCGATCTGTGTTGGCGTTTTAGGCGGTTGAATTTTTCGAGAGCTGGCGCTTATCATGCCTATTTCGGTTTGCATGCCGGTGGCATACACGATGCCGCTGGCTGAACCCCTGGCAACTGTCGTGCCCATGAATACAGCGTTTTTTCTTTCGGCTATAAGCAATTTCTCATTACTGGCAAACGCGGCATCTTTATCTGCAGGGAGCGATTCACCCGTGAGAATAAACTCATTTGTTGCAAATCCGTTGGTATAAATGAGTCGTAGGTCGGCAGGGACGCCATCTCCTTCATATAACTGGACAATATCGCCAGGGACAAGATCATCAACTATGATTTCCATTACGTGCCCATCCCTGATCACCTTGCATTTTTCCGCTACCAGTTTTTCCATTGAAGCAAGGATGTTCTCCGATTTCATTTCCTGGTAAAAACCAATCAATGCGTTGGCGATGACGATAGCGATCAGAATAGTTCCGTCGCGGAATTGGCCTAAATAAAAGTCCAGCAATCCTACGACAATAAAAAGAACAACAAGCATGTCAGTAAACTGGCCAAACAATATTTTGAATGCGCTTCTTGACGTCCTGCCGGTGAGCACGTTTGGCCCATACTGTTTCAGCTTAGTTTCGGCGGAGCTATCGGATAAACCATTCTTCGCATCACTGCTGAAGTGCCGCACAACTGATCCGATATCCTGAGCATACATTTCCATAACGTAATCGGTTAATCATCTTTTTTAGAATGTTGTATCAGGGTTATTTTTCCGTTTCGTTTCAGTTCCTGCTCTTTGGCAATTTCAAGGACTACAGGAGTCACGAACATGACGAAGATGATCGTGCTTATTGTGCCCCCTATGAGCGGGATGGTGATGGGCCGCATAACATCGCTCCCGACGCCAGTTGCCCATAGTACCGGGATCAATCCAAAGAGGCCAACGGCCACTGTCATGACTACCGGCCGCAGCCGTTTGGTGGCCCCGGTAATAATATATGCACGCAGGTCAGCAGGCGTTATCGTTTTATCTGAATTGCCTTTATCGTCGACCAGTTTCTGCATCGCTTCATTCAGGTAAATCGTCATTAACATTGCCAGTTCTACAGCCATGCCGAACAAGGCTATAAAACCTACCGCTACCGCGACGGATAAATTGACGTGGTAGAAATAGACCATGATGACGCCGCCAACTAGACCGAACGGGACAGTGATCATCGTCAGCACCGATTCCTTAAAGGAGTGGTAAGTAAAGTACAACACCATGAAAATGAGCAGCAGTACCACCGGCATGATCATTTTCAAGGTTTTATTTGCCCGCACCTGATTCTCCCATTGCCCGCTCCATTCGATATAGTAACCTTTTGGCATCTGGTGAACCATTTTCTCGAGTTTACGCTGCGCTTCTGTTACCGTGCTTCCCAGGTCACGGTCGCGGACGTTAAACAACACGGTGCCGCGCAATAATGCGTTCTCGGAATTGATCATCGGCGGGCCTTCGGATATTTTCACGTCAGCCACAGCCTCCAATGGTATCGGGCCAAACGCCATCGTCTGCACCTGCAGGCGCCTGATTGCTTCCAGATTATTCCTGAAATCCTGACCGAATCTTGCATTCACAGAAAAACGTTGGCGGCCCTCAATAGTCGTGGTGAGTTTCATACCGCCCAGGGCGCTTTCAACTGTTGCGTTTACATCGTCAACCGTTAACCCGTATCTGCCTATCTCCTCTCTTTTGACGTCAATATCAATGTATTTGCCGCCGGTGATCGGTTCCACATACAAGTCTTTTACACCCGGTACACCATCCAGTTCTTTTTTCAGCTTCTGGGAAAAGGCATAGATAGTGTCCAGATTTTGGCCGTAGACTTTAACACCTACATCGGTACGAATGCCGGTAGAAAGCATATTAATCCGGTTGATAATGGGCTGCGTCCAGCCGTTGGTTACGCCTGGGATTTGCAGTTTTTCGTTTAATTCATTAATGATGGATTCTTTGGTAACACCGGGCCGCCACTCGGCTTTAGGCTTAAGCAGAATCATGGTTTCGACCATGCTAATGGGTGAATTGTCGGTAGCTGTATTGGCCCGTCCCGCTTTGCCCAATACATTTTCCACTTCGGGAACAGATTTAATGATCTTGTC
>JAFDZK010000286.1 GCA_018267005.1 Bacteroidota bacterium | reverse complement strand
CTATCATCGGCGTGATTGTCTCGTTTATGATCACACTTGGTAAAAAAGCTATCAAATCGTATGAGCTGGCCATTTTGGGATTGGCAGCTTTGCTAATGGCTGTTTTCGGCGTAAGTGAAGTCATTATTTTGTTTGGTATTGGCGCTATGGGTATGGCAATCTATGTGTTTAAAAGCCGGTTGGCCAATTTCTCCGTCTTCATTCCCTTGTTATCCGTGAGCTTTGCCGTGGCAGATGGTAAACCGACTAACTGGAAGATATTTTGGATATTCCTTAAAGTGGGCTCTATTCTTTACGGCAGTGGTTACGTGTTGTTTTCGTTCCTGAACGCAGAACTCGTTAAACCAGGCTTGCTGTCGCAACAGGCATTGACCGATGCGATTGCCGTCGGACAATTCACGCCCGGCCCGGTCTTTTCGTCAGCTACCTTTATCGGCTGGCAAATGAATGGTTGGAATGGTGCAGCATTGGCAACGCTCGGTATTTTCCTGCCATCCTTTTTATTTGTGGGATTATTGAACCCGCTGGTTTACCGCCTGCGGCAGTCAAAAGTTTTATCCGCATTTCTCGATGCGGTAAATGTCGCGGCTATCGCCCTGATCTTAACGGTCTGCTTCGACCTGGGCAAATCAGCGATCAGCGGCTGGCAAAGTATCGTCATCGCCGTATTGGGATTTGCGTTCAGCTTTTATTTGAAAAAGCTGAATACGGCGTTTGTTATCATTGGCGGCGCAGTCCTCGGTTACCTTTTTACGGTATTATAACGCAATGTCGTCTCATCAACAATAAGTTACGCATTGCCTATATGATGCCCAGCTATAAATATTAAAGTGATATGGCGGCAATTTTTTTAATTTTGAACAATGTCAGGTCACGAAAAATCCAGGCTGTTATCATCCGCTGTTGCAGATCAGCGACTCCTGCAACATAAGGTTAAACCAACCGCTATGCGTGTATTGGTGCTGGAATACCTGTTAACACAACAAACGGCAATCAGCCTTAATGATCTTGAGAAAGGAATGCAACCCGCAGACCGCATCACTATTTACCGGACGCTAAAGACATTTGAACAGAAGGGACTGGTACATCTGATCGATGATGGTACCGGCGTACATAAATACGCGCTCTGCGATGATGCCTGCGGACCTGCAGAACATCATGATCTACATGTGCATTTTTATTGCAATAACTGCAAGGAAACTTACTGTCTTTCCGATTCAAAAATTCCCGAAATTGCTTTACCAGATGGTTTCGGTTTTAACGAAATGAACCTTGTGGTCAAAGGGCATTGCGATAAATGCCGCTCTTGAAACAATGCAATTGCATTGCATGAAATTCCTTACTTACTTTGCACCGTCAAATAAAAACAAAAGATGGATACTGGTCCGAGTAGGCATTCACATCATTTTATCTTAATCTCCTGACCGGCCCGACCTGATAAGCGTAGCCGGAAAGGGCAATACTACGCTTATGCTTAAAAAAAAGAACACCCCCAATAGCCTCCTTTATAAAGGGCTTGACCAGGCAGCAGAAGCCCAACTGAAACAATTCGCTGCTTCCGAAAAAAAACAATGTTTAGGTTTACTGAATACTCACGAACACGGCTTAACAAAAACCGAAGCGCGTAACCGCTCGTTTACTTACGGCCCGAATGAGGTATCGCATGAAAAAGCCCCTGGCTGGTATATTCAATTATTTCAAGCCTTTATTAATCCCTTTATTGGCGTATTAGTAGTATTGGCCATTATTTCAATGATCACTGATGTGATAATCCAGGTGCCTGCCGATCGGGACTATTCCACAGTGCTTATCATCAGCATCATGGTCATGCTCAGCGTATTGCTCCGGTTTGTACAGGAATACCGCAGTAATCAGGCGGCAGAGAAATTGAAGTCAATGGTGAAAACTACGGCCACCGTCATTCGCGAAGGGCAGGACAAACAGGAGATCGACATAAAGCAACTGGTACCTGGCGATATCATTCAGTTGGCCGCCGGAGACATGATTCCGGCAGATGTGCGGGTTCTGCAATCCAAAGACCTATTTGTTAGCCAGGCTATGTTAACAGGTGAATCCGTTCCGGTTGAAAAGACGGCAGCACCTAATGCTGAAGCAGAACATATTTCTGTATTGGAACTGAACAACAGTTGCTTCATGGGTACCAATGTAGTTAGCGGCAGTGCAACCGCAATGATTGTTAATACCGGTGACAAAACCTATTTCGGGTCATTATCCAAATCATTGGTCGGCAAACGTGCCGAAACCAGTTTTGATAAAGGCGTGAACAAGGTAAGCTGGCTGTTGATCCGTTTCATGATGGTGATGGTGCCTTTGGTTTTCTTAATTAATGGTTTGACAAAAGGCAACTGGTTCGAGGCGCTGTTGTTCGCTATTTCTGTTGCTGTTGGCCTGACCCCGGAAATGCTGCCTATGATTGTTACCGCTAATTTGGCCAAAGGCGCGTTAAATATGAGCAAGCGTAAGGTTATTGTAAAACGTTTAAACGCTATCCAGAACATTGGTGCGATGGACATTTTATGTACCGACAAAACAGGAACCCTGACCATGGATAAGATCGTGTTGGAACGGCACCTGAATGTTTTTGGTGACGAGGATGATGAAGTAATGAAATGGGCTTATCTCAACAGTTTTCACCAAACCGGCTTGAAAAACTTATTAGATGTCGCCGTGCTGGAACATGCAGAAATACATAGCTGCGTTAACGCGGAGGAGCATTTCAAGAAGATCGATGAAATTCCCTTTGATTTTCAGCGCCGTAGGATGAGCGTGATATTGGAAGAGAAAAGTGGCAGGCATCTGCTGATCTGTAAAGGGGCTGTTGAAGAAATGCTGGAGCAATGCACTTTCGCATTTGATCCGGGTGAAGATAAACAGCTGCATATTGAAAACGATAAAATAGTACCGATGGATAATGCCATGCGAAAGGTTATCCTAAACACTTCAAAAAAGTTAAATGAAGAAGGCTTAAGGGTATTGCTGGTTGCTATCAAAGAATATGATGAACGGCCGTTTAACTATTCCATTTCAGATGAAAATAACCTCGTATTAACCGGGTTTATCGGTTTCCTTGATCCGCCCAAACCCTCCGCTAAACCAGCTATTGAAGGATTACAGAAGCTGGGAGTAAGCATTAAGGTACTTACAGGCGACAATGAGGTAGTAACTAAAAAGATATGCCGTGATGTTGGGATACCCATTAACCATGTTTTGCTGGGAAGCGAAATGGAGTTATTAAGCGACACCGAGCTTACCGACCTATTGGAAGAAACCAGTATCATGGCCAAATTAAGCCCCGTTCAAAAAGCTCGGGTGATCAAATTGCTGCAAGGCAAAGGGCATACCGTCGGTTTCATGGGCGACGGAATTAATGACGCTGCCGCGCTGCGTGATGCGGATGTAGGGATTTCTGTTGATACCGCAGTCGACATTGCCAAAGAGAGCGCGGATATTATCCTCCTGGAAAAGGATCTAATGGTCTTACGTAAAGGAGTAATTTATGGCAGGCGTACTTTCGGTAATATTATTAAATATATCAAAATGACCGCCAGTAGTAATTTTGGTAATATGTTTAGTATGCTGGGGGCTAGTGCCTTGCTGCCATTCCTGCCGATGCTGCCAATCCAGTTATTGGTACAGAACCTGTTATACGATATATCGCAGACATCTATCCCATGGGATAGCATGGACGAAGATTTCATTGAACAACCGCAAAAATGGAATGCCCGTGGGATCAGTAAATTTATGTTGTACATAGGACCGATCAGCTCTGTTTTCGATTACGCGACATTCGCATTAATGTGGTTTGTGTTTAAAGCGAATTCTCCAGCCCATCAGAGTTTGTTTCAAAGCGGTTGGTTCATAGAGGGGCTGTTATCGCAAACGCTGATCGTACACATGATCAGGACACGTAAGATTCCTTTTATTCAAAGTTGGGCCGCAACACCCGTGGTAGCGTTGACATCGTTTATAATGTTATTGGGCATTGCGATTCCTTTTTCTCCAATTGCCCATGTTTTAAACTTACAGGCATTGCCCCTTAGTTATTTTCCCTGGTTAATCGGTATCCTGATTGCGTACTGCCTGCTTACCCAATCGATAAAAAACTGGTTTATTAATAAATTTCGCCAATGGCTTTAACAAAATCAAACAGACAATGGATCTGGGCCATCATACTAGTGGCCTTTGCCGTGACATTGATCGACTGCATAGTCAATTCTCATCTATTTAACATTTTAGATAAGTAAATAAAAAACATTTAAACTTAATGAAAACTATACCCTATTTGATATTATTGCTGGTCTTAATTTCAGTATCGGCAAATCTATATTTATTGTTTAACCCCGAAGATCAAAAAAAATATATCGATGTTGCCAATATTATAACAGGTTTATGCTTGTGGCTAATCGTAATTTTACTTGTAATAAGTAAACGAAAATTAAAAAGAAAGCAAGCTAAATTTATTCATAAAATATATAGCAAAAATTAATACTGTGAATCTTTTTTAATCCCTCTGAGAATTCTTCCGGAGCCCCCACTTTTTTAGGTGCAACACGATGTATCGAGCCATTTTTAATAACATTTGTGAGCTACTATTCATCTCTCTTTTCGCCCAAATGAAAAATCATCCTGCTATTGACTTTCAGAAAAAATCAATGTACTTTTGGATGTGCTTGTTGGAAAGCCTGCTAGTCCGTGCAAAGATCCCATCATCCATCAGTTAGATAATATAACCTTTGCCAAGCTTATTGTCGACCCACAGATTACGGACGCAAATTTTCAGATGATTGGCTTGGTTAACGTAAGGATATATTATGAACCACATCGATTTTTTTAAACTTCAATCAAAAAATCTCTTTCGAGATTACAAGACCCAAAAAAATGTTTTAGATGAGGACGGCGATTCCTATTTGGAATATGAACCCAAATTCTTTGACGTTGATGCCATTTTCGAGGACTACGAGATCGACAACAACGATTTCAGTCTCATGAGCGCGCAACACCTCGTAGCAAAAATGCTTAGGTTCAATAAATGGTCGGATCTGATCAACGCCACCCTGCCTGAGTTGGAATTAGCCAAGCTTAAATTTATCAATCAAAATAAGATCCCGTTGGTGGAATGGGACATCCAGGTCGCAGGTGTCGAGCGAGAACATGATATGGTTTTCGATCCTTCTGATGAACTGGATTACTACAAACATTGCCTTAGTCATTACGACGAATCTGTCGTATTTTATCCCACTTATCTTTTAGAAAAAAGTTTAGAGGAAATGGCTGATCATGAAAACGCGGAACCGCCGACAGCCGATGAACCTGAAACAAGCGTAAAAATCACCTCACTTCCATTGAGCGAAGCAGGCCGTT
>JAFDZK010000285.1 GCA_018267005.1 Bacteroidota bacterium | reverse complement strand
ATGATGATACGGTATTCGTTCTTAAATTCATCGATCACCTGTTCCCAGTTGCTCAAGGCACCCATCAGCCCGTGCAACAACAGCAATACTTCGCCCTCACCTTCATCGATGTAACTGAAACCGTTTTCCTCTTTGAGCACGAAATCCATTTCTGATCGTAAAAGCTAAGTATACTTATTTCATTATACCGAAATTAAATTCGGTATAATTATTAATTTGTCCGCTATAAAAATAGTCTATTGAAATTTACTTCCAACAATAAAAAGCGATTTATTTTATTTATCCCAACAACTCCCTGACCACCTCCGATATAGTTTTGCCATCGGCCCGGCCAGCCAGTTCCTTGTTGGCAGCGCCCATTACCTTGCCCATATCCTTTATCGAGGTGGCCCCTACCCGACCGATCAATTCTTTCAAATAAGCTTCGATTTCGCTGCGGTCCATTTGTTTCGGCAAATAAGCTTCGATCACCTCCATCTCTTCGATCTCAATCTTGTACAGGTCCTCTCTATTCTGCGACTTGTAGATGTCCGACGATTCTTTACGCTGCTTAATGAGCTTTTGCAACACTTTGATCTCGGTTTCCTGCGAAAGCTCTTCCGAAGCGCCTTTTTCGGTCCGGGCTAACAACAGTGCCGATTTAATGGCCCGCAAACCTCTGAGCCTCGCTTCCTGTTTGCCGAGCATGGCTTGTTTAATATCCTGGTCTATTTGGTTAATGAGTGACATGGGGTCTTTTTATTTAGTCCGAAAGTCCGGAGGTAAGTTACAAAGTTTGCTATTTCAAATATCCATTATCTTTCGGACTTACGGTCTTTCCGATTTTCGGACTATTTTCTAAAAATCGTCGTCGCGTTAGCCTGCGCCGTCGGCATTACAGTCAATTCGTTAATGTTTACATGTGCCGGGCGCGATACCGCGAACCAAATGGTTTCCGCTACATCCACCGCTGTTAATGGCGCAAAACCGTCATACACTTTCTTTGCCCGCGCTTCGTCACCTTTAAAACGAACGAGCGAAAATTCTGTTTCGACAGCACCGGGGTGAACCGCGGTTACCTTGATGCCATGCGGCAACAGGTCGATGCGCATGCCATCGCTTAAGGCACCCACGGCATGTTTGGTGGCGCAATATACATTTCCGTTGGGGTAGACTTCCTTGCCTGCGATCGACCCTAAATTGATAATGTGGCCCGAGCCGTTATTCACCATCCAGTTCGAAACCACTTTCGTCACGTACAGCAAGCCTTTGATATTGGTATCGATCATGGTTTCCCAATCCTGGTAGCTGCCATTTTGTATCGGGTCAAGGCCCTGGCTTAAACCGGCATTGTTTATCAGCACGTTTACCTTCTTCCATTCATCGGGCAGGTCTTCCAGAATCTTGATAGTTTCTTCGCGTTCGCGCACATCAAAAGCGGCTGTGGCTACTTCAACATTGTATTCAGCGTTTAACTGGCTTGCCAATTTTTCGAGACGGTCGTTCCGGCGACCAGTCAGTATCAGGTCATAACGTTCGCGGGCAAACACGTGGGCACAGGCCTCACCGATTCCTGCGGTGGCGCCCGTAATTAAGGCGATTTTCGACATAGGTAAGTAAATTGGAGGCAAAATTAGTAAATATTTCAGTCCGAAAGGCCGCCTAAGTTGGAAAGTCTGCAAGAAATATCATATAAGTCAGTGAATTAGTCCGAAAGTCCGCTTACGTCACTTTATAAGCCGTACATTTCCGATTCTGTCTTTCGGACTTACTCGAATATCAGGCTGAACGTTACTGTATGTAAAGAGAGCTTGCTGATGGGTTCTGAGAAAGGATGATTTTCCGGCACAAGCACATTGCCGAAGCTATTGGAAAATTTAAGCTCGGGCGAGAGTTTGAAATATTCGAAGTAAATGTCGCAGCCCAAACCGAGCTCGTACGAGCCGTAGCCGCTTTTGTTGCGTACCAATGCGTCCAGCGGATCAATATCAGGCGGATTCTTTTTGGAGGCAATGGCCATCGAATATTTGATGCCCCCCAGAAGGTACATCCTGAAATCCTGTATACGGTCCGATTTCAGTTTTAATTCCAGCGGCAGGTCCATAATCGTGGTTTGCACCGTCTTGTCCACATTCTGCGAGGGCGTGATGTAGGTATAGCTGATCGTCCTGTCGGCAAAAATGAGCGAGGGCGTAGTGCGAGCCTCCAAATGTTCGCTTATACGGTAACGCGCCAGGAAGCCGACCGCAAAGCCGGGCGACCCGGGCGAGCTGATACTATTCAGCGAGTCGGTTACATTCTTTCCTTCAACCGGATCGTAAAACGGTGCGCGCCAGTTGGGCTTTTTGGTGATCTTGAAATAGTTGTTAACGTACTGAAAGGTAAAACCAAAACTATAGTCCTGCTGATCGGCGCCGCCGCCCCATGCCGGCGCCTGGGCAAAAAGGCTTTTGCCGGAAAAAAGCAGTAATATTACGATCAGGTACCTGGTTCTATACATACAACATGCTCCATTGTCAATGACGCGGATTTAAGAATTTCGAATATCGAACGCTGAAGTACTTCATTATTCATCATTCGGTGTTCGATATTGATATTCCAATTTATTTGATCCCTGTATATATCGAACAGATACCAAACGCCAGCGGTCTGCATTTGGTATTTTTAAAGCCTACCTTGTCCATCAGCGCGATAAAATTCGCGCCATCGGGGAAAGCGGCAACCGATTCGGGCAAGTAGCTGTAAGCCCGCGCATCTTTAGAAAACAGCTTGCCTATGCCCGGCGTAATGTAGTTGAAATAAAAGTTATACAACTGCTTTACCGGAAATGCCCTGGGTTTGGAAAACTCCAGCACCACCGCCTTGCCGCCCGGTTTTAACACGCGGTTTATATCGGCCAGGCCTTTTTCCAGGTTCTCAAAGTTCCTCACCCCGTACGCCACTGTCACTGCGTCAAATTCATCTGCCCCGAACGGCAATCCTTCCGAATCACCCGGTTTTACCTCAAACCGGCCGTTTAGGTTGCGTTTGGTTATTTTTTGCTGCGCGATATCCAGCATGCCCTGCGAAATGTCGACTCCGATAATCTTTTCGGGCTTCAGTATTTTCAAGGCCTCGAAAGCAAAATCGCCGGTTCCCGTGGCCACATCCAAAATCATTTTAGGTTGATCTTGCTTCAACTCGTTGATCGCCTTTTTGCGCCAGATGATATCGATGCCCAGTGAAAGAAAATGGTTCAGGAAATCATAGGTTTTGGATATATTGTTGAACATGTCGGCGACCTGTTCTTTCTTGGTGCCCTGCTGCTCGGTATACGGAACGACGGTTTTGCTCATTTCGGGCAAAGATAGTTATTTGAGCGTATGGTTCATGGTTTATAGATCATGACCAGATCGGTTATAGTGGTTATATTTTTTAACTACGGTATGTAATCAGCAATGACATACAGGCCAGCAGGCTAAACCATATTTATCATTTGGAAAAAAAGAGAAGCCTGGCCAACTTAAGTATCAAGCCGGACTGATGAACTTGTCGCCGCAACGTTATGGTCCCGGCTTAGCCTGGCGCTGAGGTAGTACCAGCGCGTTCGTTCAACAGGTTAAGGAGCAAGATTCAACAAAGTTAGCTATGAACTATGAACCAACCAGCCCCAGCAACCCGTGCAAATCCAAATGCTTTGTAAACATCGTAAGGTTGCCATCATTGTCTAAAGGCCATTCCTCACGCGGGCGATCCCAATACAGTTCTACGCCATTGCCGTCGGGGTCGTCTAAATAAATAGCTTCCGATACGCCGTGATCCGATGCACCGGTTACCGGATATTTGGCATCGATCAAACGCTGTAAGGCGACTGCGAGGTCCTTACGTTCGGGAAATAAAATAGCCGTATGATATAATCCCGGCGCGGTTGACGGGGCTGGAGGTTGTCCTTTGCTGTGCCAGGTATTCAGCCCGATATGATGGTGATATCCCCCTGCCGAAATGAATGCTGCCTGGCTGCCGTACATCATCACCATTTCAAAACCCAAAGGTTGCAATAGAAATCGATCGACCGTTGCAGGTCGCTTACTTTTAAATGTACATGTCCGATGCGGGCCCCGGCGGGTATAGTATAGTTTTCCATTCAAATTACATGTTTAAACATACAAATTTAACATTAACTTCGCTTACCTTTGTACGATGATTGTCAAATCGGCCGAATTTATTTGCAGCAACACCCAAATATCAAAGCTGCCGCCGCCCGCGAAGCCGGAATATGCGTTTATCGGCAGATCAAATGTAGGCAAATCGTCGCTCATCAATATGCTGACCGGCAAAAAAGGACTCGCCAAGACTTCGCAAACGCCTGGAAAGACGCAATTGATCAATCATTTCCTTATCAACGGCGACTGGTATTTAGTCGATTTGCCGGGCTACGGCTATGCGCGTATCTCCAAAAGCAAAAAGGAAGATTGGAACAAATTCATCCGTACGTACTTAGACAAACGCGAAAGCCTGCAATGCGTGATGGTGTTGGTCGACAGCCGGCTGGAGCCGCAAAAGATCGACCTGGAGTTCTGTAACTGGCTCGGCGAAAAAGGGCTGTCGTTCGTGCTTGTATTCACCAAAGCCGATAAGCAATCGACCTTAAAAACCGACCAAAACATCGCTAAGTTTAAAAAGGCTTTATTAACTACCTTTGAGGCGATGCCCGGTTATTTTATTACTTCTTCCGAGAATCAAACCGGCAGGGATGAAGTACTGGGGTTTATTGATGAGGTGAATAGTAGATTTAAGTATATCGAATGAAAAAATACTTCTCGCTCGTGCTTTTTGCACATACTATTTTCGCGCTGCCATTTGCTATTATCGGCTTTTTCCTGGCGGTAACCACCACGGATAATCACTTTAATTGGGTTAAGCTGGTGCTGATGCTGCTCTGCATGGTTTTCGCACGAAACTCCGCGATGGCCTTTAACCGTTACCTCGATCGCGACATAGATGCCATTAACCCACGCACCCAAAAGCGCGATATTCCCGCAGGCCGTATCAGTCCTGCATCGGCCTTAACGTTTACTATTATCAATTGCTGCCTGCTGGTTATCACAACTTTTTTCATCAACAGGCTGTGCTTTTACCTGTCGCCTGTAGCCTTGCTGGTAGTTTTAGGCTATAGCGCTACCAAAAGGTTTACAGCGCTTTGCCACCTGGTTTTGGGCTTAGGCTTATCCCTTGCCCCTATTGGCGCGTATTTGGTTGTAACCGGCAAGTTTGACTGGCTGCCCTTGTTTTTCTCGTTTGCGGTGTTATGCTGGGTAAGTGGCTTTGATATTATTTATGCCCTGCAGGACGAGGAGTTCGATAAAGGGCAGCAATTGCATTCGATACCGGCAATACTCGGAAGAAAAAATGCGCTTGGCGTCTCAACCCTATTGCATGTA
>JAFDZK010000284.1 GCA_018267005.1 Bacteroidota bacterium | reverse complement strand
AACCAGATATGGGAGTACAGCGCTGATGGTAGACTATCGCTATGGATGGAGAATACGCTGAGATCTAATGGTACTTACTTTGATGCCAAAGGTAATTTGATCAGTTGTGCAGACGAACATGAGCAATTGATATCCATCAGCCCCAAAAAGAGAATAGCAGTATTGGTGAATGATTATAACGGCAAATTACTGAATGGGCCTAACGATGTTTGGGTAGCGCCTGATGGCGATATGTACATCACCGATCCCTATTACCAGCGTGATTGGTGGACCCGCAAAAAACCCGATCTGCCCAGCCAGGATGTTTACTACCTGCCCAAAGGCAGCCATACGCCGATGGTTGTGGTGAATGATATGAAGCAGCCCAACGGCATAGTCGGTACACCTGATGGCAAGTATTTATACGTGGCCGACATCGCTGCTAATAAAACTTATAAGTACACGATCCAGCCCGATGGCAAACTTACCGGCAAACAACTGTTCTGCGAATTGGGTTCCGACGGTATGACACTTGATAAGAAAGGGAATGTTTACCTGACCGGCAAAGGCGTGACCATCTTCAACCCAAAAGGTGAACAGATAGCCCACATCGAAATCCCTGAACCCTGGACGGCGAATCTGTGTTTTGCCGGCAAGAATAAAGACTATCTGTTCATTACAGCTTCTAAAGCCATCTACATCCTAAAAATGAATGTAAGAGGAGTGGAGTGAAAATATTCTGTTGAAATCAAGTAAATAAACGGAGTATAGTTTTTATTTATAAAATATACTACTTGATAGATAGATATTGTATACATTTGTATAGTCAATCAGAAAATTATGTCAGCAGCGCTTCAACAGAAAAGATATATCGGGTTCGATACGATAGAGATCGATCACGAGCAGGAGTTTAAATTACGGGCATATAAAAGGTTGCAGCCACTTAAAAGCGGCGACAGGGTACCCAGCTTTTTCTATCAAAAAGACCATTGTCACTGGCAGCAATTCGTTAATGGCGTAATTGTCCATGGCCCGTCGCTGTTAAACCGATTGGCCGATAAGGCGCTTGTCATAGCGTTTTATTCCGCACATTGGCACACGACCGGGCTGCAGCTATTAAAACAACTAAGCCAGTTGAGTGCTGAAATAAAAGCCCGTGACACAAACCTGCTTATTGTTGCAGCGGAGAAGGACAGCAACCTGGAAAAGCTGGCCTGGGACAATAACCTGTCGCTGAGCTTTTATTTCGATCAGGACAACCAGATCGCAGGAAAATTCGGTGTTTATTCCGACCTGGATCCAACCTGGGATCACTTTTCAGGCATCGATGTGAATGTTCCTTTGCTAAGTACGTATGTTATATCGCGTAATGGAAAAATAGTATATGATCATATTAACCGGGATTGTTCGGATACTTTCCCGCGTAAAGAGCTTGTTGCCGCTGTTAACAGAACAACGGTCTTCGTAGGTGATTATTAGTTTTTTAGGTTTGGGTGACGGGATACCGCAAGGGTTCCCGTCGCTCTTTTATCAAAGTCGGGTGACCGAGTGGAGAGGTGATGGTCCGCAAAACCTTTTACGGCAGTTCGAATCTGCCCCCGACGTCTGTTTAAGCTTAAAGCATAAAGATCAACGCATAAAGACATTTCCCAGGTAGCCAAGTGCTTTGTGCTTTTAGCTTTCCGTCTCCGTATTACTTCCCTGTTTATTTCATATGAAATCTGTGTATTATTATACATAATTTCGTTATGAAGGTTGCTGCAAAAGCTAATTTGTTTAATATTGCATCATCTGCCCGGCGGCAAGATATTGAACATAATATCCGGCCAAAAAATTACTTTGGGTAAATAAAAAAACAAACACGAATTGTCATCAGTTAAACCATTGTTGCCTAATTTTGACAATATAAAACAGCCCCGTTCATTTGCTTATAAAACAATCATTTCTGCATAAAACCACATTATTTATTTAAATGAAAAAAGACACCGGCGCTTCAACCAAAATTCTTTCCATCGATATTGGCGGATCGCATATTAAGGCTACTATCCTGGACGAAAACGGTACCCTCCAGATGAACTATGAAAAAGTCGAGACGCCCAAGCCGTCAACACCTGAAAATTTGGTCGGCGCTATCAGGAAGCTGGTTAAGTCGTTCCCAGGGTATGAAATGATCTCGGTAGGTTTTCCGGGCTATGTTAAAAAAGGAGTTGTAAAAACCGCACCCAACCTGGGCACCGATTATTGGAAGGATTTTAACCTGAGCAAAAAGCTGGAAGAAGAACTGGGCAAACCTGCGCGCGTGGTAAATGACGCGGATATGCAGGGGCTCGGCCTTGTAAGCGGCAAAGGCCTGGAACTGGTAATTACACTTGGCACGGGCGTGGGTACGGCTTTTTTGGTCGACGGGCAGTTGATGCCGCACCTGGAACTGTCGCACCATCCGATCTCGAAAGGAAAAGATTACGATGAGTATGTAGGCGACAAGGCCTTACAAAAGGAAGGCGTAAAAAAATGGAATAACCGCATGAAGAAAGTGCTGAATGTCCTGAAAACCGTGGTGAACTACGATACGCTATACATCGGCGGCGGCAATTCGGACAAGCTTAACTTTAAGCTCGATAAAAACATTAAAATAGTAACCAATCAGGAAGGTATAAAAGGCGGGGCGAGGCTTTGGTTTAAAGACGAACGCCACGACCTGATCACCGCGATACCAACACTGGTGGAGTAAACAAAACGAACACAACAATTAATAACAAATACTTTGACATGGATACAAGCACAAAAAGCATAGAACAATTGGCAATCGATACCGTAAGGGTACTTTCGGCCGATGCGGTACAAAAAGCAAATTCGGGCCACCCGGGCACGCCGATGGCGCTGGCGCCTGTCGGCCATGTGCTTTGGTCGCAGTTTATGCGATACAATCCCAAAAATCCGCATTGGGCCAACCGCGACAGGTTTATTCTTTCAGCCGGCCATGCCTGCATGTTCCAGTATAGTTTTCTTTATCTAACGGGATACAATATTACGCTTGACGATATAAAGAATTTCCGCCAGCTTCACAGCAAAACCGCGGGCCACCCGGAGTACGGTCTGTTAGATGGTATCGAAGTCACCACCGGACCGCTCGGACAAGGTTTTGCCAACGGTGTGGGTTTTGCCATCGCGCAGAAATACCTGGCAGCGCGCTATAATAAACCTGGTTTCGACTTGTTCGATTACAAAATTTACGCTATCTGCAGCGACGGCGACCTGATGGAGGGCGTGGCCTCTGAAGCTGCTTCGCTGGCAGGGCACCTGGAATTAGGCAATATTATTTATATCTACGACGATAATCATATTTCGATAGAAGGCGATACCGACATTACTTTTAATGAAGACGTTGCCGAGCGTTTCAGGGCCTATGGTTGGCACGTACAGGAAGTGGGTGATGCTAATGATATTCATGCTATTTCAAACGCCATCAATAACGCACGTATAGAAGTAGGCAAACCCTCATTGATCAAAGTTCGCTCACACATAGCTTATGGCAGCCCTAATAAGGTGGACACTGCGGGTGCACACGGTTCGCCGCTGGGTGGCGACGAGGTGAAACTGGTTAAGAAATTTTTTGGCTTCGACCCGGAGCAATCGTTCGTTGTACCCGATGAGGTCTTGGAATATTATCGCTTCTGCGGCAGCAAAGGCGAACCCCTGGAAGAAAAATGGAATGAGCTATTTGCCCAATACAAACAAAAATTCCCGGAATTAGCTGCGGAATATGAATTGGCCGCGAGCGGTGAGCTGCCTAAGGGATGGGATGCCAACCTGCCGGTATTTAAACCTGAGGGCAAAATAGCAACCCGTGCGGCGTCGGGCAAAGTATTGAATGCCATTGCTGATAAATTGCCGAATATGATCGGCGGCTCTGCTGACCTTGCACCATCTACCGATACTAACCTTAAGGAATATAAGTCGTTTACTGTCGAGAATCGTGATGGACGCAATTTCCACTTTGGTATTCGCGAGCATGGCATGGGTTCGGCATTGAACGGTATGGCGCTTACCAAGGGCATTATTCCATTTGGAGCTACTTTCCTGATCTTTTCGGAATACATGCGTCCGCCGATCCGTTTGGCCGCTATTATGAAAATACGCCCGATCTTTATTTATACCCATGACAGTATAGGTTTAGGCGAGGACGGCACCACGCACCAACCTATAGAACAGTTGATCTCGCTGCGTTCGATACCCAATATTGTCGTTATCCGCCCGGCCGACGCTAATGAAACCTCGCAATCATGGAAAGCAGCCCTGGAGCATAAGGACGGCCCGGTTGTGCTGGTATTCACACGCCAGGGACTTCCTGTTATCGACCAGGATAAGTATGCAAAAGCTGATGGATTGCATAAGGGCGCTTACATTCTTTCTGATTCTGAAGGCGCGCCGGATGTTATATTGATGGCAACCGGGTCGGAAGTGACCCTGGTGTTACAGGCGCAGGATAAATTGAAAGCCGAAGGTATCAATGCACGTGTTGTAAGTATGCCATCATGGGAGTTGTTTGAAAAGCAGTCCGCAGACTATAAAGAAAAAGTATTCCCGAAAGCGGTAAGGAAACGCCTGGCAGTGGAAGCTGGTTCGCCCTTAGGCTGGCACAAATATGTTACCGATGAAGGCGATATTATAGCTATGCATACGTTTGGCGAATCGGCGCCCGCTGAAGAATTGTTCAAGGAGTTTGGCTTTACGGTTGATAATGTAGTTGCCAAAGCGAAGGCGCTTTTGAACTAGATGTGAGATTGAGATATGAGGTGTGAGATAAGGAATTTCGGATTGCATTTATATTTGGAGTTTTTGACTGATTTAAAGTCTCAAATCTCAAATCTCAAATCTTAGATATGATGGACTGGCAAAGCGATATAGTCACAAACCTCGGCTGGTCCGATACGATCGTCAATATCGATGGTAAGCAGAAGGTAGCCGATGAGATCGCAAAAAAAGTTAAGGATGGCGATATACTTGGAGTGGGCTCCGGCTCGACATCTTATTTAGCACTCTTAGCCATTGCCAAAAAGGCTAAAGAAGAAACGTTGAACATCAAGGCGATACCGACTTCGATCGAGATATCGCTGATGTGCAGCAAGTTGGGTATTCCGCTGACCACTTTATACGAACACCGGCCCGACTGGCTATTTGATGGAGCTGACGAAGTCGATCCAAACCAGAGCCTGATAAAAGGCAGGGGCGGCGCGATGTTTAAAGAAAAGCTGATGCTGGCGTCAAGCCCGGTAAATTATATCCTGGTGGACGAAAGCAAGCGGGTTGATAAACTCGGTTCAAAGTTCCCCGTTCCGGTAGAGGTTTTTCCGCAGGCATTGCTGCACGTGGAGGAAGAACTGTCAAAAATAGGGGCAACCAGCCTGGCATTACGGCCAGCTAAAGGGAAAGACGGTCCGGTGATAACCGAAAACGGCAACCTGGTGCTCGAC
>JAFDZK010000283.1 GCA_018267005.1 Bacteroidota bacterium | reverse complement strand
AAATCGTCCACCGTATATACGCCGTGATAAAAAATCAAACAACCTACAATACTCGTTTGCTTTTATCATAGAAATCAGAATGACAATGCGTTATATTGAAAAATAAAAAATATGTCAATCGAAATCAAACGCTGCCTCTGGCCAGGGACCGACGAACTTTACGTCAAATACCATGATAACGAATGGGGTAAGGAAGTGCACGACGACAAAAAGCTCTTCGAATTCCTCATCCTTGAATCGGCGCAGGCCGGTTTAAGCTGGATCACCATTTTGCGCCGCCGTGAAGGCTACCGCAAAGCTTTCGCCGATTTTGACGTCGAAAAAGTGGCAGCCTTTACGCCGGAAGATATAGAGCGCCTGATGCAGGACGCCGGCATCATCCGCAACCGCGCCAAGATCACGTCGGCTATCAACAATGCACAGAAATTTATCGAAGTGCAGCAAGAGTTCGGCTCGTTTGATAAATACATGTACAGCTTTATGCCCGGTGGCAAACCGATCGTCAATTACACAGAAAAAGCGCCGGCAAGCACCCCGATATCCGACGCGATTGCAAAAGACATGAAGAAGCGCGGATTTACATTTTTCGGCACCACCATCGCCTATGCGCACATGCAGGCCGTCGGCATGGTGAACGATCACTTGCCCGACTGTAGTTTTAAATAATTGATTACACAGATTTAATGTGATTACACCGATTGTTTCGGGATTACACTGATTAATGTAATTTTGGAATCATCGACATCGATGTGAATCGGTGTAATCATCTTTGGATCGGTGTAATCGTAAAATAATCGGTGTAATCATCATAATGAAAAAGTTATTCTTATTAGACGGCATGGCGCTCATTTACCGGGCGCATTTCGCATTGAGCAAGGCGCCGCGTTTTACTTCGGGCGGACTGAACACTTCGGCGATGCTTGGCTTTACCAATACGCTGCTCGATGTGCTCAAAAAAGAAAAGCCTACGCACATGGCCGTGGTATTTGACACCGAAGCGCCCACCGAGCGCCACACCGAGTTTGAGGCCTATAAGGCTCAGCGACAGGCTATGCCCGAGGATTTGGCCGCAGCCATTCCTTATATCTATAAGATCGTTTTAGGTTTCAATATACCGCTCATCACATCCGATGGTTATGAGGCCGACGATATTATAGGCACCCTGGCCAAAAAAGCCGAGGCCAAAGGCTACCAGGTGTACTGCATGACGCCGGATAAAGACTTCGCGCAATTGGTTTCAGACAATATCAAATTATATAAGCCGGGCCGCCAGGGAAATGAAGTGGAGATTATGGGCGTAAAGGAAGTGCTGGAAAAATGGGAAGTAAACGATCCGCTCCAGGTGATCGATATCCTCGGCCTTTGGGGCGACTCGGTGGACAATATCCCAGGCATTCCCGGGGTAGGCGAAAAGACCGCCAAGCAACTGATCAAACAATACGGATCGGTGGAAAATATTATAGCCAACAGCCACGAGCTAAAAGGCAAATTGCAGGAGAATGTGGTCAATTTTGCGGAGCAGGGCCTGCTCTCGAAAAGACTGGCTACCATCAACCTGAACGCGCCGGTCGAACTCGACGAAGCCGGGCTGGAAATGTGCGCGCCAAGTAAGGACCTTTTAGAGCCGCTTTTTGCCGAACTGGAGTTTCGCACACTGGGAAAACGTGTTTTTGGCGACGATTTCAGCATTACCGAAACCAAAGCTGTGGGCATACAAACCGACCTGTTCGGCGAACCTGTGGCAACCGGCCGTACTACACTTACGGTTGATATACAGGATATTGCTGAGCCCGAGGGCCAGCCCGAAGCAGGCAAGAATATCAATAACGTCGAGCACGAATATATCCTGGCCGATACCAAAGAAAAACGTGCCGATCTGATCGCTACGCTTAAGCAGCAAAAGACTATTTGTTTCGATACCGAAACTACCGGTACCGACGCCAACAATTGCGAGTTGGTTGGGCTTTCGTTTGCCATCAAACATCATCATGGCTGGTACGTTCCTGTTCCTGCCGACCAGAAAAAGGCCCAGGCGATAGTTGACGAGTTCAAAACCGTTTTGGAAGATGGGGACATCGGCAAGATCGGCCAGAACATTAAGTATGATGTGCTGATGCTGAAATGGTACGGCGTACAGGTAAACGGCGCCTTGTTCGATACCATGCTGGCGCATTATGTGCTCGACCCTGATACACGCCACAATATGGATGTGATGTCCGAAAATTACCTGGGCTACAAGCCGGTTTCCATTACCGAACTGATTGGCGCCAAGGGTAAAGTGCAGGGCAGTATGCGCGATGTGGAGATCGAAAAGATCAAAGATTATGCAGCGGAGGATGCTGACATCACCCTGCAACTGCATGACGTCTTCAGGCCGAAGGTGAAACAGGCCGAAGCCGAAAAACTGATCACCGAGATCGAATGTCCGCTGATCTATGTACTGGCCGACATGGAGTACGAAGGCGTACGCATCGACCACGATACTTTAAAAGAGTTTTCAAGAGAGCTGGAAGGTGACATAGCCGGTCTGGAACGTACGGTTTATGAAAAAGCCGGCGTGCGTTTCAATATCGCATCGCCGAAGCAATTAGGCGAAGTGCTGTTTGAAAAACTGATGCTTGACCCGAAGGCCAAAAAAACCAAAACCGGTCAGTATCAAACCGGCGAGGACGTGCTGCTTTCTCTTGCTGCCAAGAGCGACATCGTACGCGACATCCTGGATTACCGCCAACTGCAAAAACTTAAATCAACTTATGTCGACGCATTGCCGACCATGGTAAATAAAAAAACCGGCCGCGTGCATACCTCTTATAACCAGGCTGTTGCAGCAACAGGTCGTTTAAGCTCGACAAATCCAAACCTGCAAAATATACCGATACGGACGGAGCGCGGCCGTGAGGTGCGGAAGGCTTTTATACCACGGGACGAAAATCATACCATCGTCTCTGCGGATTATTCGCAGATCGAGCTGCGCATTATTGCCGAGATCAGCAAGGATGCCAATATGCTGGACGCATTCGCGCAAAACCTCGACATCCATACGGCTACCGCAGCCAAGGTGTACGGGAAAACACTGCTCGAAGTAACCAGCGACGAGCGTCGCAACGCCAAAGCGGTTAATTTCGGAATCATTTACGGGCAATCAGCCTTCGGCCTCTCGCAAAGCCTGGGTATCCCGCGAAAGGAAGCGGCCGAGATCATCGAGAACTATTTTCAGCAATATTCGGGCATTAAGCAATATATGAGCGACACCATGAACTTTGCCCGCGAGAACGGCTACGTATGCACGCTGATGGGTCGTCGCCGTTACCTGCGCGATATTAATTCAGCCAATGCCACTGTTCGCGGCTTCGCCGAACGAAACGCCATCAATGCGCCGATACAGGGCTCCGCTGCCGACATGATCAAGATCGCCATGATCAACATCCACCGTGAAATGAAGGCACAAAAACTCGATGCCCGCATGACCATGCAAGTGCATGACGAATTGGTGTTCGATGTGCCCAACCACGAAGTGGAAAAAGTTAAGCCGATCATCGAGGAAGGCATGAAGAATGCCATCAAAACCGACGTGCCCATTTTGGTTGAAATTGGGACCGGCGCGAATTGGTTGGAAGCGCACTAACAATTGAAAGGTTAAAGGCAGAAGGCAAATGGTTTTTTAAGCGGTTCTCATTCTCTTTCGCCGGCTGCCCCGGGGGCGATATACCATGTGGTTCCCCTCCTGAACGGGGTGTAGGGTGTGTCATTGAAGTTCGCATTTGCTGGTCTTGTGCCCAACAAATCACGATCTAAATCTCTCAAATTTATAACGTCATGAAGCCTGTCGGTGACAACATCAACACGGGCATGGCGTTTTGGGCGATTACATCAACACCTGCCATTCGGCGGTATCAGCCGGCACTACCTGGGGCAGATCGAACCAAAACCTGGAGCCCTGGCCGATCTCGCTGTCGACACCGATAGTGCCGCCATGCAGGCGCACGATCTCGGACGCTACGTAAAGGCCGATTCCGAAACCCGAAACGCCGCGCGAATTGAGGTCCTCGGACCGGTAAAAACGGTCGAACAACCGCTTTTTATCTTTTTCGCTGATGCCGATGCCCTGGTCGCTGACACTTATGGTAACCCGGCCATCTGCCTGGCTGCCGCTGATGGTTACCGGATCGTCGCCCTCAGAATATTTCAGCGCATTGCCGATCAGGTTGGCCAGCACCTGTTCGATTTTCTCCCGGTCGGCCCGCACGCGCAACGGCGGGCAATCACTAAGTCGGAGACGGTTCCGCCGCGCATTGACCGACAGGTCGGTAACGATCTCACGAACGAGGTCGTCAAGCAAAAACTCTTCCCGGTTTAACACCATCTTGCCCGAATCGGATTGCGCGGCATTCAAAAAGTCGCGTATCATACGCGTCATTTTGTTGATCTGGGTTTCGGCGCGTTCAAGCATGCCTGAGATCTCCTGGCCTTCGAGGTCATTCGATTTCATGTGCGCCAGCTGAACATAGGATTTTAACGACGTAAGCGGAGTCTTGAGTTCGTGACTGGCCACGCTGATAAATTCGTCCTTTTGCTGGTCCATTTTTTTCTGGGTGGTGATATCCATCACCGTCCCCAGCAAACGCACCGTTGTGCCGTAGCGGTCACGCTGGGTTTCGCCATAAAATTGGAGCCAGCGTATATTCCCGGTTTCGGGCAGTATCCTTGCCTGGAAGGCAAGCCTGCCCGAGCGGATAGCCTGTTCAAAAGCTGTACGGACCTGTGCGGCATCGTCTTCATGAAAGCAGCTCCATAGTGCGTCTGGTGTTACCAATAACTTACCCTCGCGACCGACCAACTGTGCGAATTGTGCTGAGTGTGAAAGTATGCCCTGCTGTACATCGAGGTCCCATACACCCGAGCCCGATGCCTGCACCGCTATACGCAGTTGCTCGTGCGCGCCGCGCACTTCCTCTTCCAGCCGATTGAACAGTTGGCTAAGGAAATAAACCACCGGCACGCTGAGTATGATAGTCAGTAAAAAAAGCACCAGCATATCAGAAGCCGGGGCGATCGTACTGTTTTTTATCACAAAAAGGTACATCGCCGCAAAAAGCGGCACAGCCGCGAATACATATCCGGTAAGGTAAATAAGCAGATCTTTGCGTGCCACGCGGCGATACATGGGTTTTATCCAGCCTTCATCGGGTCGCAACAGCATGGTGCCTGCCGCCAGCAACAACAGCGCCGCCGCCGTGTGAAATGCGGGCCCGGCAGAGCCAGGCTGGTAAAGTCCAAAAATTTGGAACACCGAACCAAGCAGCGAAATGTATATAAGTATGATCAGGGTACAACTTAGAAACTGCGCGGCGTAATAACGTTTGTGCGAACTTAGCAGCATGGCTGTAGAACCAAGCGCGGCGTAAAGGGCGATGAGTAATGGCGTCCTGTCGGGGATTGGTACGGCTCCCGGGCTAAAATGA
>JAFDZK010000282.1 GCA_018267005.1 Bacteroidota bacterium | reverse complement strand
TAAACGAGGACCTGACCGTTAATACCGCCAACGCCGCTTTCATGGACAGCTACGGGGTTACCCGCAAAAAGAACTTTAATATCCCATTCGGGAAGTTTGCCCACGGTTTTTTTGACAGGCCGGAATTTAAAGTGATAACGGATGAATTAAAAAATGGCCGTGGCAATGTGTTCAACCACGAGCTCTCGTACGTTTTGCCAGACAACGATAAGCGTATCCTGCTGATCAATGGACGCAGGGTTTCGCCGGATACCGACTCCACGATTTATATGCTGTCCGTACAGGATATTACCGAGCGAAGAATGCTGGAACAGCAAAAGGACGACTTTATCAGCATTGCCAGTCACGAAATACGGACACCGCTGACCGTGATCAAAGCCACCGCGCAGTTATTGCAGCTTCGTTTTAAGGGCTTTGAAAATGCTGAAGTGACCAGGGCGACTTCAAAAATTAATGAGAAAACCGACAAATTACTTACGCTGATCAGGTACCTGCTGGATACTTCGCAAATTGCGGTTAACGAGCTGGTGATGCGCCCGGAAAAATTTTCGCTCCAGGAATTGGTGATGGAAAGCGTAAATGAATTGATCCTCATCTACCCGGGACTTTCCCTGAAGGTGAAAGGCAAAATAAAAGAGCCCATGTGGGCCGACCGCTTCCGCATATCGCAGGTACTGAACAATTTATTGAGCAATGCCATAAAATACTCGCCTCCCGGCGAAGCGATCATCGTTAAACTCGGCAAGAATAAAAAAGGCGACCAGGTTATCGTGTCAGTGCAGGACTTCGGCATCGGCATTCCGAGGGACGAACAAAAAAACATATTCAAAAGATTCTGGCGGGCGTCAACCGCCAAACAAAGAAATATCGCCGGCATCGGCCTGGGCCTGCATATATCGAGCCAGATCATCAAGAGTCATCACGGTAAATTATGGTTAAAAAGCAATAAGGATAAAGGATCCACCTTTAGCTTCTCGTTACCATTGAATGATTCATGAAAATCATTGTACTCCCATCCAAAATCGGTGTAATCGCACCAAAATCGGTGTAATCCCAACAAATCTATTCCACCCTTAAACTATCCACCGGGTTGGCCATTGCCGCTTTTACCGTTTTAAAGGCTATGGTGCAAAAGGCTATTACTAAGCCGCACGCCAGCGACAAGCCATAAACCCACCAACTGATAGCGATGCGGTAAGGGAAGCTCCGGAGCCAGTTATGCATCAGGTACCAGGCAAGGGGCAGCGCGAGCACATTGGCTAAAATTACCAACTTGAAATACTGCTTATAAAACAGCATCACGATACTGCCGGCACTGGCGCCGATGACTTTGCGGATGCCAATCTCGCGCGCCTTGCGGCTGAGATTGTATGTGATAAGTCCCAGCAGGCCGAGGCACGAAATAAAAATGGCCATGACGGCGAAAATACCGATCATTTGGCGCAGGCGCTGGTCCTGCACATAATCGCTCTGGAATATATCATTCAAAAATCCGTATGTAAAAGGTGCACCCGGATTGATCCTTTTCCATTGATCCGACGCGTAATGCACCGCCTCCGCCGCGTGCTGTCCGCCGATCGTGGCTATAATGGTTGTACATCTTATCGGGTTTACGTTCATGATAGCGCAGGGGCCGATAGGGGCGTGTAAAGAGAAATAATGGTAATTCTTTACAACACCGGCGACCCGGTAATTATAAACGACGCCATTATGCAGGTGGCATACCAATTCGCCGACGGCTTTGGCTGGGTCCATTCCCAGCGCCTTTGCCGCTTCCTCGTTCAGGAGTACTTCTTTGCCAAAATCGTGCAGTTCCGAATCTTCCAGCAGGTTGGTGTTGGTAAAGGTTTCGGGGTTAAAATTACGGCCGTACATGAGCTTCAGGCCAAGCGTCGGCAGATAATTCGGGTCGGCAAAATCAAAGAAAACGCTTTGTTTATCATTGATGGACCTTTTTGACCAGTACAGGTTCATATCGCCTGATATAAGTGGCGCGGCAGCCGTGGTAACCGATTTAAAATTTACATTACCCGACAATTGACGCGCCATTAAAGCGCTGTTTCGCTGGGCTTGCTCGCCGTTAAGGTTGATCACTAACTGTTGCTCCTGGTCGAAGCCAGGTTTGGTATTCAGCATAAAATGCAGTTGTTTCCAGATGACGATGGTTGCGAATACCAGGCAGGTGGAAATGATAAACTGCGAGGTGATCAGTATTTTGCGGATATTGACTTTCCCCGCCGGCGCCATCACGTTCCCCTTCAGCACGGTTACCGGATTAAATGCCGATAGATAGAAAGCGGGGTATAAACCCGCTGCCAGGCCGGTTACGAGTGTGGTTGCTATTAGCAATAAAATAGTAATGGCGTTTCCGTCGGTAAAAAGGGATAAATGCTGGCCGGTTAGCTGGTTAAACTCCGGCAAAAACAGCAGCGACAGTGCAATAGACATAAGGAATGCGGCGAAACTGATGACCACCGTCTCTACCAGGAACTGCCAGCGTATGGCGGCCTTTTCGGCGCCCAGCACGCGGCGTACACCCACTTCGCGCGCACGATTCAGCGCCTGGGCCGTGGCCAGGTTCATATAATTGATACAGGCCAGCAATAAAATGGCCAGCGCGATTGAACCCAGCAGAAACAGGTATTTTAAATTACCCTGTTTGTAAGCCAAATAGTCGACGTACTCGGATGAATTAAGGTGGATGTCGTTAAGCGCCTGCAGCGAATTGGTGATGTGGTCGCTGTGCGCCTTCATCTCGGCACCGGCGTGGCGCTGCAGGTAAGCGTTTAATTCAGCGATCACATGCTGTACATCTGAACCATGTTTCAGCCTGATATAAGTGTAAAAATTGTCGTTCACTACCCAGCTATTGTTATTGGCCATCTGCTGCCTGATAGGATCGCTGTTGTTCGATGCGAAAAAGTCGGCCTGTATGTGGTTAGGAAAATCTTCCTTAAAAACCCCGGTTACGGTATAAGTTCCGCTGCCAACGCGTAATGTTTTGCCGATGGGAAACGTGTTATTGAAAAGTTTATGAGCCAGGGACTGCGAAAGCACGATCGTATTTGAAGCTTTAAACGCCGTTTTAGCTTCGCCATAAAGAAAATGAAAGCTCAGCACGTCAAAGAAATTGGGATCGACCCAATAGCCGGAGTCCTGGATATAGGGCGTCGAGCCGGGCCGTACCTGCACGATGACGGAGCCGTTGGTTGGATCGAGCCGGACTACATCTTCTACTTCGGGCACTTCGGCTTTTAAATATTTGGCATAAGGCAAACCGACCGTAGGCGCTGAGAAATTACCCTCGAACGACGAAGTAACGCGGTAAATATCATCGCGGTTATCAAAGCCTTTGTCGAAGCTCAGCTCGTGCTGGAAATAGAGCATCACGACGACACAGCAGGCCAGGCCGACAGCCAGCCCCATGACGTTGATAAGCGTTGTGGACCGGTGTTTCCAAAGGGTGCGGAACGAGAGCAGCAGGTAATTTTTGAGCATAACGGTTGCGGGTTTACTCAAAAATATCCTTAACACCTTGAAATTTCGATTATTTAACAAAGTTTAACAACAACGATCGGAATCAGAGCAGCCGAACTATTGACGAATACAGGCTGAACTTGCTGTCGGTAGTAAGTATAGTAAGATTTTCAACTTTGGCTATTGCTATCAAAAAGCGATCGAATGGGTCTCTATGTTCTTGAAGCAGCGGTAAGTCCTGATATGAAAATATATGGCGATCTGATAATTTCATTAAGTCAAATCCATTATTCAACCAGGTAGTTGCGATAGTTTCGATTGAAGGAACAAAGTTTGGCAGCTTATTCAAATTTTTCTTAATGGCAAGCTCCATCAGGCTGATCTGGCTTGTGAAAATTCTATTCGACGAGTCTTCAAATAACTTTTTATGCTTTGCAGAAAGCGGTGAATGGATGTCAAACGATCATACAAGAATTTGCGTATCCACCAATATATCCATTTTACATATAATCTTTCAGATCATTTAATGGCTCATTAAAATCGTCGGGTAAGGCTACTTTGCCTTCCAGGCCTCCTAACTTCCTCTTTGAAAGCATTTTCGCTGATGCTTCTTCGGTAAGGAATTTTACCATAACTTCAGTCTTGGTGTTTACCGGGGGAACCTCCTGTAACACGATCTGACCGTGGTCATAATATCCTTTTATCGTGGTAAGCATAACTTGTTCTTTGTACAAAGATAAGTATTTATATTTTTACGATACCGTCAGTTCCCCTCTCATATCCGTTTCCATCATTTCCTTGATGATCATCGGATCCTCGTATTGCGCCAGCAGGAACATCATTTTGGTAATGGCGGCTTCGTAAGTCATGTCGTAACCATTGGCTACGCCCATATCTTTCAGCTCCTTGCTGGTTTCATAGCGGCCCAGTTCGACCGTGCCTACCTTGCATTGCGATATGTCGACGATCACCTTACCGCTGTTAATGGCATGTTTCAGCATATCGGTGAACCATTTGTCGGTAGTGGTATTGCCCGCCCCGAACGTTTCCATCACAATGCCGCGAACGTCGGCCGAAAGGATGGTCTCGACCACTTTGGGACTGATGCCGGGGTAAAGTTTAAGTACGGCTACGTCGCTCTCCAGCCTGCGGTGCACGCGCAGCGGCCCCTCGACTGGCTGGCGGATATCGTTGATGCTGAATTTAAGATGAACGCCTGATTCGGCCAGGATCGGGTAATTAGGCGAGCGGAATGCCTCGAACTTGGATGAATTGTATTTGAACGCCCTGTTGCCCCTGAATAGTTTATAATCAAAATAGATGCATACTTCCGGCACGCGTGCGCGGTCGTTCTTTTTGGCTTTGGCGATCTCGATGGCGGTCATCAGGTTTTCCTTCGCATCTGTGCGTACGGCGCTGATCGGCAGTTGCGAGCCGGTAAATATGACCGGCTTGGCCAGGTTTTCGAGCATAAAGCTTAACGCCGAGGAGGTGAAAGCCATCGTATCCGAGCCGTGCAGGATAACAAACCCGTCGACGCTTTCGTAATTATCATGGATCAGGTCGGCCAGCTCACACCAAATGCGCGGGTTCATGTTGGACGAGTCGATGATCTGCTCGAACGAATGTACCTTTATCTTGCAGTTCAAACGCTCCAGTTCAGGCACATTCTCCATGATCTGCTCAAAATTGATCGGCTTGAGCGCCCTGGTTTTAGGGTCGGTCATCATACCTATTGTCCCGCCGGTATAGATGATCTGTATCTGGTTCATGGATAATTTATGCGAAAAATAAAAAAAAAAATACCAGTCGTTCACACGCCGAATATCAGCCTCGAGTTCTCTGTCGTGACGTTGGCTACATCTTCCAGCGGCACCTGCTTCAGGTCGGCCACCTTTTGCGCTACATAGGTTATGTACGAACTTTCGTTTCGCTGGCCGCGGTGCGGAACGGGCGTAAGATACGGAGAATCCGTTTCTAAAACGAT
>JAFDZK010000281.1 GCA_018267005.1 Bacteroidota bacterium | reverse complement strand
AGGGTAATGCTTACTGGAATTCGCTGGAACAGGATTGGGGTGATTATTTTTATGATACATACGTATTATTAAAGCCCGGTGCATCGGCTAAGGCAGTTGCTGATAAACTAACAGCTATTCACATTGCCAATCAAAAGGATGCCGCCCAGGCCAAACTGCAATATATAGCCGAACCATTGTTACACTTGCATTTATATAACCTTGATGGCACACCTGCCGGACTGCAAACGGCAAGAATATTTCTGATCGTAGCGGTTTTAATATTGATCATTGCCTGTATCAACTATGTTAACCTTTCAACCGCGCGCGCGATGCTGCGCTCCAAGGAGGTGAGCGTGCGCAAGATCATCGGCGCCGAAAGAAGGCAGTTGTTTGGCCAGTTCATTGTCGAAACAACATTGTTCTTTATTGCAGCGGTAATGCTTTCGTTGATAGCAGTAAAATCATTAATGCCGGTTTATAATACGATCTCAGGCAAGCAAATGCAGTTCGACATGTTTGATGCCGGTATTTGGAAAGTGATCGCCCTGACGGTCGTCGGCACACTGGCAGCATCAAGTATATACCCAGCCTTGCTGCTTTCGTCATTCAAACCAATCAACGCACTTAAAGGAAAACTGTCGTTGGGTGTCGGTAATGTGATGTTCCGCAAATCCTTAGTGGTTACGCAGTTTATATTCTCTATCGTATTGATCATCGGTACGCTGGTCATCAGGCAGCAGTTAAAATATATCCAGGAGAAAGACCTTGGCTATGATAAATCACATGTTTTCGGTTTAGACATGGGCGGTATCTACGGTCATTATGATGCGGTTCGCGCTGAGCTGATGAGCCAACCCGGGGTAGTAGACGTGACACGAGCCGGTGACAATATTATCAGCTTGAATGGAACAACGGGCGACACGGATTGGGATGGAAAGGATAGTAAACTCAATTTTCTGATAAGTCAGCTGAATGTCGACCATACGTACATTAATTTCTTTAAGCTTAAGATCGTCGCCGGAAGGCAATTCCGCGAGGGAAAAGCCGATTCGGCCAGTTTTATCCTGAATGAAACCGCGGTAAGAGAAGCAGGTATTAAAGATCCGGTCGGCAAAAGATTTACGCTGCATCAGACCCGGGGTACTATCATTGGCGTAGTAAAGGATTTCCACTTCGCGTCGCTGAAGCAAAAAATAGAACCTGCGATTCTTTGCGATGCTCCTTTAAACTGCGGGACAATATTTGTAAAAACCACCGGCCAAGATGCACCCCGAGCTATTAAAGCCGCCGAAAAAGTTTTCAAGCAATACAACCCGATAGTTCCATACAGTTACGAATTCCTGGATGTCGATTATGACAACCTATACAAGTCTGACACCCGCTCAGGCACGTTGTTCAGCATTTTTGCCGGTATAGCCATATTCATTTCGTGTCTCGGGCTGCTGGGCCTGGCCACTTATACCGCACAGGTTAAGGTAAAAGAGATCGGTATACGTAAAGTATTGGGGGCCAGCGTAGCGAGTATTACCGCGATGCTTTCCAAAGATTTTCTAAAGCTGGTTGTAGTGTCGCTGATCATTGCTGCCCCTATTGCCTGGTATGCGATGCACAAATGGCTGCAGGATTATGCGTATCGCATACAGTTGCATTGGTGGGTATTCGCACTGGCAGGTGTGTCTGCCATTTTAATTGCATTTCTAACGATCAGTTTCCAGGCGATCAAAGCAGCGCTGACAAACCCCGTAAAGAGTTTGCGCTCAGAGTGAAATTTATTTGAAAAACGCTGCAACCTGTCGATCGCTTTGGGCGTCTGATAATTAAAAATCAGCGATCAAAGATCGCATTTGAAATAAACGTATAACGTAAAACCTAAAACGTACAACGTAATGATCAAAAACTATGTCAAAACTGCATTCCGTAATCTTTTAAAAAATAAGGGTTTTACAGCTATCAATATCCTGGGCCTGTCCCTGGGTTTGGCGACTTGTTTGCTCATCGTATTTTATGTATCCGATGAACTTAAATTTGACAGGTATAATGTCAATTATGACCGTATTTATCGTGTGAATAACGATATCAAGTTTGGCGGCAACGAGAATTCCTATGCCGTTGCCCCAGCACCGCTGGCCGGTGCAATGAAGGCTGCATTTCCCGAAATACAGCAAACGGTGAGGTTCCGGACACGTGGTGGTTTCCAGGTAAAGAAAGGTAACCAGGACATCCAGGAATACAACATGACCTATGTTGATTCGACACTGTTTGATGTGTTTACCTTGCCCATGATCAGCGGCAATCCGAAAACTGCCCTGAAAGAGCCGAAGTCAGTGGTGATCACCGAAACCATGGCTAAAAAGTATTTCAACAGTACCAACGTCGTTGGGCAGGTACTAACATTTGATGACAGCCTTTTATATAAGGTGACTGGCGTTATTAAGAATGTTCCCAAACAGTCGCACTTCAATTTCGACTTCTTTATTTCAATGTCTTCACTGCCGGAGAGCAAGCAACTTACTTATTTCAGCAATAATTTTCAAACCTATCTCTTGTTTCGCCCGGGCGCCGACCCGCAGAAATTACAGGCAAAATTGGAAGGCTTTATGCGCAAAACAGCCGGGCCCGAACTGCAATCTATAGCTCATATTACTTTTGACGACCTTGAAAAAGCGGGAAATTATTTCAGGCTAAGCCTTACGCCTCTAGCAGATATACACCTGCGTTCAAACCGGGTAGCAGAACTTGGCGCAAACGGCAATATCCAGTATGTATATATTTTCTCGGCGATAGCCATTTTTATCCTGTTGATCGCCTGTGTAAACTTCATGAACCTTTCAACCGCACGGTCGGCAAACAGGGCTAAAGAGGTCGGCGTACGCAAGGTATTAGGTTCGGCACGTAAGAACCTGGTCTTCCAATTCCTTACAGAGTCAGTGTTGGTTACACTGGTATCGGCTGTCATAGCCGTTGTTGCGGCATGGGCGTTGCTTGGGGTATTCAATCATATATCGGGCAAAGAACTGGCCATTACGCCTCAAATTCTTCTTTGGCTCGTTCCCGTATTGCTGTTGCTGGTACTCGTCATCGGCTTTCTCGCCGGATCATATCCCGCCTTTTTTCTTTCTGGTTTTCAGCCTATCGAGGTGTTGAAAGGTAAACTGGCAACCGGCTTCAAAAGCAGCTTTCTCCGCAGCTTCCTGGTTGTGTTCCAGTTTTCAATATCCGTTTTTCTTATCATCGGAACGCTGGTCATCTACAACCAGTTAAAATATATCCAGCATAAAGACCTCGGCTTTAACCGTGATCATGTGCTGATCGTTGAGCGTATCTGGACCCTTGGCAACAAAGACAAGGATTTCAGACAGGAAGTGAGCCAGTTGCCCGGCGTAAAATCGGCGTCGCTTAGCGGCTACTTACCGACATCGGACCAGGGTAACAGCAGTACCATGTTCAAAGGTCCTGTCGTTGATCAAAGACAGTCATTATCATCACAGCAGTGGTATGTAGATGAAAATTATATCCCGACGCTGGGCATTCAAATGATCGCCGGCCGTAACTTTTCGAAGAATATGAAAACCGATTCGAATTCGATCATCATCAACCAGGCGGCTGCTAACCTGCTGGGCTTTAAAGACCCGATAAATGAGGCTATGTATCAACCGACCGATAATACGGTCAAAAAGTTTAGAAAATTTACGATCATCGGTGTAATGAAGAATTTTAATTTCCGGTCGCTGCGCGAAACTATCACACCGATGGTGCTTTTCCTTAGCGACGACCGCGGCGCTATGAGCGTTCGTATCAATACCGAAAATGTTCCCGGGCTGATCGACCGGATCAAAACCAAATGGAAGTCATTCGTGCCCAACCAGGAGTTCGATTCCAAATTCATGGAAGAAGATTTCGAGGCCCTATACAGTACTGAACAGCGCATGGGCACAATCTCGGTTGTATTTACCTCGCTGGCCATCGTTATCGCTTGTCTCGGCTTGTTCGGGCTGGCCGCTTATGCCGCCGAACAGCGTACCAAAGAAATCGGTATTCGCAAGGTACTTGGTGCGAGTGTATCTACCATCGTGGGCATGCTTTCACGCGATTTCATCAGATTGGTACTTGTCGCGATTCTCCTGGCGTCGCCGCTGGCCTGGTGGGCCATGCACGGCTGGCTGCAGGGCTTTGCTTATAAGCAAGGCATACAATGGTGGATAATAGCGGTCGCCGGTTTCGGAGCTATATTTATAGCATTTGCAACCATCAGTTTCCAATCCATAAAAGCGGCTTTGGCGAATCCGGTTAAGAGCCTGCGCTCGGAATGATTTTGTGAATGGTGAATAGTCAATAGTGAATTATATATTACTCACTATTCACCATTCACTATCGACAACTGTATCATAACCGGACAATAAGGTGTTACACAAGCGGACAATTGCTCGCCTGGTTCTTTATTCAAATTGCTGAGATTCAATTATTTAATTATTTGGTATTGATTTTCAGCATGTATGGAAAATTACTGTGTCATGCTCAAGAATTATGTCACCATCGCCTGGCGAAACCTGAAGCGCAATAAGATAAGCAGTATCATCAATATCAGCGGACTGGCTATCGGTTTGGCTTGTGTGATGCTGATAAGCATGTACGTAAAGGATGAGCTGGGCTACGACCGCTTTTTTAAAGATACTCAGCGGATATTTCGGGTAAACATCCATGAAAAAATGGACAATGATGAGTTTACCGCCGCCCACACGCCGCCGCCCGTGGGCCAAGCGTTGCTGAATAATTTTCCGGAGATTGAAAGCTACGTCAGGATATTTAAGCCTGGTGACGAGGTTATTCATTCGGTTGTCGACGGCAGGAAAAGTTCATTTACGGAGAGAAAGTTGCTTTCAGTTGACTCCAATTTCCTGCAATTTTTTAGTTATAAATTAATAGCCGGTGATAGAGCGACCTGTTTAAACGGACCTAATTCGGTTGTTTTGACGGAAAGCGCAGCAAAAAAATATTTCGGCAGCACGGATGTAATCGGCAAAAACCTGGTTTTTGATGACTATGCTAACCCTTTTATTGTAACAGCAGTACTTAATGACCTGCCAGAGCAATCGTCCCTTCAGTTCGAAGTTTTGCAATCCAATACCGGCATCGGCGTTATAAAACGCTTTACCTGGAGTTGGATATGGCTGCAAACGGGCACGTATGTAAAGCTAAAACCCGGTGTTGCCACCGATCCGGCAAGTATGGCTAAGCTGGAATCACGCTTCCCGGCTATGGTGAAGGTTCAGGCGGCGACAGCATTCAAACGTATAGGCCAGCCTTTTGATGAATTTATAAAAAAAGGCGGGAAATATGATATTGAACTACAACCACTCAGAGAGATACACCTGTATTCCGCGAACATCGGTAACCGTTACTTTGTACAGGGCGATATCAAGTATATTTATATTTTTTCCGCGATAGCGCTGTTCATTATCCTGCTTGCCTGTATCAATTTTATGAA
>JAFDZK010000280.1 GCA_018267005.1 Bacteroidota bacterium | reverse complement strand
ATTTCCTTGCCGAAATCGATCATTTTGCCGTCGATCCCGTACCGTGCAGCACGCCATTTGTTCTCGTTGATGAGCGCCCGGTTATACGTTATAAAGGCCATATTTTGTTGACGCAATTTGTACAATTTGGCGCATAGCGCCTGGAATAAGGCCACAAAGGCCATTGTCTCGTCAACCAGCATAGGGCAGTCGCATATCCTGAACTCAATGGTTTCGAAGAAAGGATGAACCCGTATGTCCCACCATATTTTTTTGGCGTTATCGATGCAATTGGTCTTTACCAAAAGCTTGATATAGCGGTCGTACTCTTCGATGCTGCTGAAATAGTCGGGAATGCCCGTTCTCGGGAATTTATCAAACACCTTGGTGCGGAAAGATTTAAAGCCGGTATTTCGTCCTTCCCAAAAAGGCGAGTTGGTCGACAAGGCGTACACATGCGGCAGGAAATAGCGAACCTGGTTGGCAATGTGCACGGCAAGATCGCGCGATTGAATACCCACGTGCACATGCAGCCCGAAGATAAGGTTGGACCGTGCCGCCTCCTGCATTTCATCCACGATCTCGAAATACCTCGGATGATCCGTGATCAACTGGTGCTGCCAATGCGAAAACGGGTGCGTGCCGGCAGCGCCAATGCGCAGGCCAAGGTCGCCGGCCAGTTGGGCCACCGTTCCGCGCAGCTTGGTTACTTCTTTACGGGCTTCGGCAGTATCGTTGCAGATATGCGTGCCCACTTCCACCACCGCTTGGTGCATTTCGGCCTTAACCTGGTCCTCGTGTATCTTTTGTGCGCCGTCGACGATCTTCTGGTCATGCGACGTCAGCTCCCGGCTTACGGGATCGATCACCATAAATTCTTCTTCGACGCCTAAGGTGAATTTGTTCATAATTGTTAAGGTTTGTTGATTGGGCCTAATAAGGGCTGTAGTTTTTTCATATCATCTGGCCATGCATCTTCCCATGGGTAAATACCTTCAGTTGTTGGCCATACACATTGTAATAGTGGAAAATTATTACCTCCGTATAACCGAATATCGCCCAATACATATTTACCATAATTCGCTTTATCGACTTCGATAAAATAGCATTCAAAATCCTTTAATAAACCCGTTGACCAGGAATAAGCATCATACGTTTTGCCATTTTTGATATCCTCTGCGATGTTGTCAATAATATTAGACATCAGTTCTTGGTTTAACCCAAGCATTATAATTTCTGGATGCCGGTAGGTTCGATATAATCCTATAGAATAACTAAATTGAGGATTCTCTTCATCACCGAATACGGGTTGAATGGCCAAACCGTACTTCTCGATATTCTCTGAAATCTTCCTATGATATTCGTCCTTGAAGCTTTGTAGCATATTACTTTGTTGGCTTTTTTACAGGCGCTTTTTTAGCCGCCGCCGGTTTCTTAGCCGGTGCCTTCTTCATTGGGCCTTCTTTTATTTTTCCTTCCGCCAAAACTTCGTGATCTATTTTACCGGTCTGCACATCTTTCCTGGCCGCCTTCTTTTCTACTTTCTTCTCATGGTCGAGCAATGGTAAGCCGGCCGCACCGGTCTTCACATATTCGCCCCAGGTCAAATTGTCGCGGCCATCCTTTTGTTTCTTCGCGCGCTCAATGGCGTAATCGGCGGCGGTTTCAACCACCCAGTCGAAGTTATCCTGGCCAACGCTAGTCACTTCGGCGTCTGGCGCCGGGTTGCAGAAATCGATGGCATAAGGCACGCCGTTGCGCACGGCAAATTCTACGGTATTGAAATCGTATCCCAAATACTTATTCAGCTTGATCACATAGTTCTTCACCGTTTCCAGCAGTTTCTTTTCGGCCGGGGCCTTGCCGTGCTCGTAACGCAGGTGGTGCGGGTTACGCGGCTCGTACTGCATAATGCGTACATGCTTGCCGCCAATACAATAGCAGCGGAAATAGTCCTCAAAGGTTATCTCCTCCTGCAGCATCATCACGTATTGTTTCGTCCGCCCGTATTTATCCCACAGGTCGTCCGGATCGGAGATCTTATAGACTTCCTTCCAGCCGCCGCCATCGAAAGGTTTCATATAAGCCGGAAAACCCACATAGTTAAAAATCGCCTCCCAATCCATCGGGTAAGCCAGGTTGCGGAACGATTCCGAAGTAGTATCGTCGGGCAATTCCTTCGACGGCAGGATAACGGTCTTCGGTACCGGTACACCGATCTTCACCGCCAATGCATTATTGAAAAACTTTTCGTCGGCGCTCCACCAAAAGGGATTGTTGATGACTGCCGTCCCGCAAATGGCCGCATTCTTCAGCGTCGCCCGGTAAAATGGCACGTCCTGCGATATGCGGTCGATGATCACCGCATAATCCAGCGGGTGCGCCTGCATCACTTTATCGATGCGTACAAATTCAGCCGAAATATCTTTTTCGCCTTTCTGGTTGATACGATCAACAAAAGCGTGGGGGAACGAATTTTCCTGCCCGAAGAGAATGCCTATTTTTTTCATGGTATACCTTGGTTTGATGTTAGCTTTAAGTTTAAAGTAGTATTTCGATCGCTATTATTACATTTTGTCCATAGTCGATGGTCCATAGTCGATGGTTTTGCAAAATTGGCCATGGTCTATCGACTATGGTCTATGGACTTTTACTGTGTTGTTCCGTCCGTTCCCTATGTATCATCAACAGTGTAACAATATCTCATATCTCACATCTCAAATCTACCGAATCGTGGACAGATAATGCGGAAACATCCCCCGCCACATGGGCCAGTCGTGCTCGCCGATGCCGCGTATGTCCAGCCAATGGTTAATGCCCTTAGCGCGTAAAATGTTTGACAGCCTGTCGTTATCCGCCCGGCAAATGTCATGTTCGGCTACGCCGAGAATGATGTTCATCTGCCACAATTCGGGCTGGTTACTGCCGGGCAAAAAATCCACCGGGTTATTATAAAATACATCGTCGTCGTAAAAGCCGTCGACAAACTGTTTGATGTCAAACGCCCCGCTCATGCTGAACAGGTGCCCTGTTTTATCAGGGTGCTTCAGCGCGAAGTTTGCCGCATGATAACCGCCAAAGCTGCAGCCCGCCGTAGCCACTTTATTAACTCCCGTTTCGTGCATGGCCCAGGGCGCCAGCTCCTCGAACAGCATACGATCGTAAAAGTTATAATTGCGAGCCCTGTCGGCAGGACTTATGCCTTTATTGTACCACGTAAGCCAGTCGAAGCTGTCAGGACAGTATATCTTTACCAAACCCTCGTCCAGGAACCATCGGACCGACTCGATCAGGCCCTCATCCTTATTCTGGTAGTAACGCCCCTGCGAGGTTGGGAAAAGGATAACCGGGTAGCCGCGCTCGCCGAAAACAAGCATCTCGACATCAAGGCTTAATGCATGCGAATACCATTTGCGATACTGCTCTTTCAAAGCGTGCGATTTTGAATGTAAGTTAGGTGCTTTGCTTTAAATTGGCAACAGTCCCCCAATTATTAAATGTCAGTTGTGAGTTTCGGCTAAAGCCAATAGACCGTTTATTATTTGACCGTTGTCTTAAGCCAACGGCAATGAATTGCAATGTTTGTATTGATTCATTGCCGTCCCATTCATGGGACGGATAAAATAGAAAGGCAAAGCGGCTTTAGTCCAAGTGAGCGATAAGCGGGTCAGGATATCGGCACTAAGCGCTGAATGCTAATCAACTGATCACTAAAATCTCTACCTTTGCCCCCTTTAAAGATCTGTGAAGATGTACCTGAGCTGGAATGTGAACGAGATGACCGTTGCCGAAATTAAAATATTCATCGACTCCGAATACCTGGAACGGGAAGTTACCGTAACCCTGCTGATGCCCGATGGTGAGCTGACCGAACCGCCCCATCTGCTGCTGCTGAACGACGGGCAGGAAGCTGAAAACCTCAGATTGACTGAAACCCTTGATGCTTTGTATGATGCAGGCTCCTTAAAACCTCTTGCCGTAGCCGCCATACACGCCGGCCCCGAGCGCATGCAGGAATACGGTGTTGCCGATAAGCCCGATTATAAGCAGCGTGGCTCCAAAGCTGCTGCCTATTCGAAATTTGTAGTTAAGGAACTGCTGCCGGCGATTAAAAAAGAAACAGGTATAGAAAGCTTTGCAACCGCAGGTTATGCGGGGTTCTCACTCGGCGGCTTATCGGCTATGGATATTGCCTGGAACAACCCGCAGTTGTTTGACAAGGTTGGCGTTTTCTCCGGCTCGTTTTGGTGGAGAAGCAAGGAGCTGGGCAAAGGCTACACCGATGCCGACCGTATTATGCATAAGATGATCCGGGAAACAGCCGGCAACCCCGCCCTGCAATTCTGGCTGCAAACCGGCACAAAAGACGAAACCGCCGACCGCAACAAGAATGGGATCATTGACTCCATCGATGATACAATCGATATCATTAAAGAATTGGAAGCCAAAGGGTATAAACGTCCTGCCCATATACAATACATCGAGATGGTCGGCGGAACACATAGTACAGGCACCTGGGCCAACGCCATGCCTAAGTTTTTGCTTTGGGCTTTTGGGCGGTAAGCAAAATGCTGAAAAGTAATAGCCTTGTATAATTGGCCCGAAGTTTAAGTGTTCCGTTCTTCCCGGAACGGAACAGATGCAGGGGAACAAACCGGATAACGGCATCATTGCAGCAAATCGGTTAACCAATCCTATTTTTGTTTGTTGTCCCTGTAAAATAAGCCATATGCCGTCAACCGTTATCCTGGCTATGGAATACAACTCATCCAGCCGGGAATTGACCATCAGTTATGTATCGGGACAAACCTATGTTTACAAGGATGTTCCGGAACAGGTATTCAAGGAGCTTAAAGCCTCGCGCGTAAAGGGACGCTACCTGCGGTTTTTTATCAAGGATAAATTCGATTTCGAAAAGCGTTAATATACCGTAAAAACAAAGCCACCCGTTTGGGTGGCCTCGAAATTACAATTTACCTTTCTTCACATATTTGAAGCATCACGCAGCGCTTTTACCTGGTTATGGGCGGCGTTGATACCGCTCGCCTGGCTTTGCACCACGTCGTAAGTATCGCCGCTCAGTTCGCCTTCGGTAAGCGCGTCCTGGTAAGCTTTTTTAATGGCATCCTCGCCGCGCTCGGCTTCTTCAAGGATGCTTTCGCGGTCCGAGCCGCCAAAAAGCGCCTTGACGTCAATCCAGGCGCGATGCAGCTTGCCGCTTGCGCTTGTGCCGGTTTCCACATCGGTCGTACCCTGGAGGCCCACCAGTGCCGACAATTCCTCGGCATTTTTGCGGCTTTGGTCTGCATAGGTTCTGAATAACTCCTTCAGGTCGGCATTGGCATCGTTAATGTCGGCCATTACCTTTTCAAATCCCGCCACGCGGTCGTTATTGATCTGGATCAGATCATTCAATACGTCTATTCTTTCTTGTGTAGTTTCCATAGTTTTTCCTGGTTAAATGTTAATAAGCAAACCCCGAAAAGCGTCGCAGTGTTTTAAACAAGT
>JAFDZK010000027.1 GCA_018267005.1 Bacteroidota bacterium | reverse complement strand
CGTAATCAACTCACCCCGACGACGCTTCGCTGGTCGGCCCTCTCTTTGCTGCGCACAAAGAGGGCTCTTAAAACCCTTTTTACGAAGTAGAGAGGGTGGTCGAGCGTAGCAACGACCGGGTGAGTCAAATTGCCGAGTGCTTAGTAAACGGTACTATATCAGGATTGGTTAGTGGTCGCCGCCGTTATTGTTGCCGCCGTCGTGGTGATGTTCTCCAAATTCGGTATGCCCGCACGAGCTTAGATTGCTTAGTATTTTATTGTAGATGGAAGTGTTGGATGTACTGCTCACCACGATAACGTTGTTGGTCAGTTGTGCCGAGTCGAGGTCGCTGGCCGCGAGGCCGTTTAACAATAGATTCAGGTGCATGGTAACCAGCGCCGAAAAATCAGTGGTGCTGCTAACCGTAATATTTTCCGCTTCGGCTTTAATGGTTACATTGTCATTCAGGTCGAATTCAAACGGAACAACAGTGCCGCCGCTGTTGGTAAATGTTCCTTTTAATTTTAAAGGAAGCGCGCTTGTGTCGGCTGATTTCTGAAACTCGACCCTAACTTCGATCTCTTTATATGTGCCGGTATCCAGGTTCACATTCACGATCGAAGGGCTGATAGCAAAAAGATCGACATTGCTAAGATTTTTTGAAGTGATCTCTGTTTCAGCGCCATTCTTTTTAGCTTCGAGCTTGAATTTGGCAATATTCGCTATGCCGCTGGTAAACGTCAGATCGGTTACGCCCGGCGACACCGAATTGACTGATAAGTGGTTGCTTCCGCCAGGAGATGCAGCCAGCGTGGTTGACGCATTATCAGCCTTTAGCTGGAATGACATTTGAGGATTGGCTGATGCGGGGTTGATGCTGTTTTTCTTGCAGGCTGCCAGCGCCAATACTGCTCCTGCGATCAAGGTGGTTGTAGCAAAATTTTTCAGTTTCATTTTCTTAAGGGGTTAATTTGTAACGGGTATTTTACATTAGTTACTTGTTGCGACATATAAAGGTTGCCCGGGTTAACATTTTTTTTTCGCGGAGAATGAAACCGTTGGCCGTGGAAATGTGGATATTTTTAACAAAACATAGGTCGCGAACGCGTCGTATTAGTTAAAATTGCAGCCGCTTTTATGACTTGCAGATCATTTCTTTTTCAAAAAACAATTCATGTTATTCTGTGCCTTGTATGTGTGCTGGCGTACAACGCGGTTTCCGCTCAAACCCACAAGAAACATCATCACACTACAAAGTCCGCCAAAAAATCACCTTCGGCGCCGGCGTTTAAATTTCGTACCGTCATCATCGATGCCGGGCACGGCGGCAAAGACCCCGGCGCGCACGGCGCCTATTCCAAAGAGAAGAACATTACGCTCGCTATCGCCAAAAAGCTGAGAACGGCGTTAACTGAACAAATACCATCCCTGAACGTGGTGATGACGCGCACCACCGATAACTTTGTAGAACTGCACCGCCGTGACGAGATAGCCAGCGAAAACAAGGGCAACTTGTTTATCTCGATCCATTGTAACTCTTCGCCCGAAAGAGTAAGCAGCGAACGCGGCGTTTTGCTGCTGGTATATGGTTTTCACCGTAACGGCGAACAATTAGAGGCCATCCGCGAGAATGCGTCCATCTACATTGAAAAGGATTACCAGGCAAAATACAACGGCTACGGCGAAAACAGCGCCGTGAACGCCATTGTGCTTCGCGCCTTTCAGCAAAAATTCCGTAAGCAATGCATTCTCTTTGCCGACCTGGTCAACAAAGAGTTCAAGAAAGAAGACGGCCGCCATAGCCTGGGCGTGAAGGAACAGGGCGTGCTCGTGCTGCAGCAAAGCGCCATGCCCGCGGTGCTCATCGAAACCGGGTTCATTAACAACCCGAAGGACGAAGCGTATCTTAACTCCTCTGAAGGGCAGTTGGAGATCGTGCAGTCCATCATCCGGGCCATAAAGAAGTATAAGGCGGGGCTGGAAGAAAAATGATGTACGAATAAATTATTTTGGTAACTATATAGTTTGGCGTACCAGGTGTAAGTCCATCCCTGTAAAAATACTATCACATTATTACATTCTATATGAAAAGCAATTTACTTTTTAACTTTTTTTGAGTAAATTTGTATATACATTTAAGGCAATTAATTGTAATTGAGTTATCCCAAATACACAAACCAAGTTGCGGACCGTGTAGATTCAAAAATAATTAATTGCTTCGATGATTGACTACTCAAAACTGCGCGTGTGACGAATTCCACTGTTCAGCCCCTTGATAATGGTTAATCACAACACACAACAATTTTTTAGTAAACTAATACGTATCCTGATAGTCAAATACCTGTATACCAACTTGCTATAAGTAACATTTTACAGGTTGTAAACGTAAAGTCACACCGGAGCAGGTGTATAAAGTCTGCACATAAAAATGACTGACCTCATCAGAACAGACGGAAACAGAGTAGTGCATGTGATGCTGGAAGTTGATTTATATAAACAAGGTGATTATATCGTATCATATTGTCCTTCATTAGAACTATCGTCTTTTGGATCTACTGAAGATGAAGCAAAAGAGGGATTTGAGGGTGCATTACATTCGTTTATAGAAGATACACATTATAAAGGGACGCTTGAGCGGGTTTTATTGGATTTAGGTTGGTCTCTTACCAAAATACCTAAAGTTAATTATCAGCCGCCAATAACTAAAGTTCGGACTCGCGCGCGCAATGCTTCGTTAATTCGAACAATCAATGAAAGGGTGGCCATCCCTGTTAATTAAATGGCGTGAAACAGCAACCTACTTACCTTTTCATAGAATACCTTGAGTCCCTTGGTTTAGTTTTTATCCGAAAGGATAGATGGAATCATGATTTATATGATTATCCAGACGGACATCCTAATGGAAAGTTATTAAGGTGCCCGGCAGTTCGTACCAATTATAAAGAAATTCCATTAGACCATATTTCAACCAATTTAAAATGCGTTGGGAAAACTAAAAAGGATTTCGACGAGTGGTTAAAAACGCCTAAAAAAGCCAGAAAATAGAAAGCTCAAACAAAAGCATGTTTTTTTAGCGCCATCGCTAACGATACCTTTCACTGCGATATATTTTTCGGATGCTTTTTAAACTGTTTTTCCTAAGTCAATAGAGCCGCGTCGTACTTTTTGATGGGTTCGTCGTCGAATATGTCTTTATGTTACCTTTACCATCTATTTGTTAATCAAACACAGGCAAAAGATGACTGGTACGTCCAAATAACGATTATTTTTAATCTCATATCTCACATCTCAAATCTCCTATCTACCTTTATACAAATCTTCCAGCCATGAAAACACATCCATTCTCCCGCCGCGATTTTTTACGTACCGCTTCGGTCGGCGCCGGCGCTTTGGCTTTTGGTAATGTTTTGTCGTCGTTTGCCCCAAAACCGAATAAAAAATTGGGCATCGCCCTGGTTGGGCTCGGCAATTACAGCACTTACCAGCTTGCACCGGCTTTGCAGCAGACCAAAAATTGTTACCTGGCAGGTATTGTAACGGGCCACCCGGCCAAAGCCGAGAAATGGAAGCACCAATACCATATTCCGGATAAGAACATCTACAATTACGAGACTTACGACCAGGTAAAAAACAACCCGGATATCGACATCATTTACGTCGTGCTGCCCGTATTTATGCATAAGGAATACACCATCCGCGGGGCGGAGGCGGGCAAGCATGTGATCTGCGAAAAGCCGATGGCGCTGAACGCGAAAGAGTGCGGAGATATGATCGCCGCCTGCAAAAAGGCCGACCGGCTGCTATCCATCGGTTACCGCCTGCATTTCGAGCCGCACAATATGGAAGTCATGCGGCTGGGGCAGCAGAAGGTGTATGGCAAAGTTACCTCGCTGGATACCGGCAACGGTTTTACGTACCGCGGCGACCCGAATGCCTGGCGGCTGAAGAAAGCCATGGCCGGCGGCGGCGGTTTGATGGACATGGGCATCTATTCGATACAGGCTTCGCGCTATACGTTGGGGCAGGAGCCGGTAGCTATAAAAGCGAGGCAGGAAAAAACCCGGCCCGATTTCTTCAAAGAGGTTGACGAGACCATCTATTGGGAAATGGAATTTCCGGGCGGATTTGTAACCACGGGCAAATCGAGCTATAACCACGACTGGAGCTACCTGAATGTAGTAGCCGAGCATGGTAAATTCGGCCTGGGACCGGCGTTCGGTTATGGTGAAGTAGACGGCTATACCTCTGCCGGGCCGATGGATCTGCCGCAGGTGATACACCAGGCTGTTCAGATGGACGATTTTGCGCAGTGCGTTTGGCAGAATAAGCAGTCGCGCGTGCCGGGCGAGGAGGGACTAAAGGATATGAAAGTGGTGGATGCCATTTATAGGAGCCTGGATTCGGGAAAGAAAGAGAAGATCGTTTAAGATGTAGCGATCAGCGCGGCCGCTCCGTAATTCAATGCAGGTATGAAAATCATTTTGTTTTTGCTTTGCGTGATGATAATGGCGTCCTGTAAAAAGAGCGAGGTTTCTCCTTATGAGAGCCAGGGAACACTTATCGGCTATGACATGCGCATGTGCCCTATGTGCGGTGGTTTGGAAATAACGATCAAAAATGATACAACTAAAAATCCCCGTCCATATTACCTGACAGGCTCACCGCTACCTGGTCTGAACCTCGGCCAAAATCCAAAGTTTCCGATCAATGTTACCTTGAACTGGAGCCGTGATACCTCAACTTTGGGTGAATACGGATATATCACAGTGACGAAAATAAAAGTGATCAACTAATATGATCTCTGTCATTTCTCAATACCAATATTAAATGTACTTTTGATGACATGCGGTTGATCGCTTCCATATTGATCATGTATTTCGGCGCGCTGATGGCGCAGCCGTTCGTCAATATGGGCTTCACGGTCGAAACACAGTCCGATAGCTGTCACGCCGGTATGTGCTGCAAAGAGAAACGACAGCATAACGCTCAAAAACCCGCCAGAGAACAAAGCGACACCTGCAACCGCGATTTTTGTAACCCCTTTGTACCCTGCGGTGTCTCTTTAATTTGCCGGGTGCCGGCGCATAGTTTTACAAACCTCGCCTTTGAGGTCCCAAAGCAACTGAAACCAGCGATAAACGACCATATTACTTCCAGTTACCTGTCAGATTGCTGGCGCCCGCCCGAGCTGTTATCCTGAACCCATTAGTGTACCTGGGAACAACAGGATAATTATTTCGAAACATTAAAAATTTAAAACAATGAAAAGAATAAGCTTAGGCGTATTGGCCCTGTTATTGGCCGGTACTACCGCATTTGCCAATGGCCCCGTGGCTAAAAGAGATACCACCCAAAAAAAGGAATGCACGGGCCAGTGCAGGAAGAATATCAAAACCGGTACGTGTAAGGACAAGGCGACTTGTTCGGACATGAACAGTTGCCGAAACAAGTGCTCATAAGCATTATGTTTAATTGATAAAACGGCTCCTCGTGTATACGGGGAGCCGTTTTGCTTTTAAGGACTTCGTTTAATTGGCGGCCTTCAGTGTTTCTTTGGTTACCCCGCACTCGGGCATTGCCTTGCCGTAATAAGGGTTTTTGATCGTCGCCGATTCGCTGATCCAGCTTTTTTTAGCCATAGGGCAGTATTGCTGGTACAGTACCGTATCATTATCCTTAAAAACCTTCAGTACGGCCAGTAAATTGGCCGAAAGGCTGCCGAAATGCTCACGCTGGTGAGCTATCTGGTCCGATTCGCTGATATGTTCGCCGTCGTAGCGCAGCTTTTCCGCATATTTTTCCCAGGCTCCCTTTTGCCTGTCGTCCATCTGGTCGGCCGGCACTTCCTTTAGGGCCGAAGTGAACTGTTTGGCCGCATCGTTTGCCGCCTTGCCGTTATCGGCCGCCAGGGCATTTTTGATGTCGAGGTAGCTTTTCAGCACCGCGTTGATGGACGACTTTAAATCGGCTGCACTGGCAAAGGAGTGGATCGCGGTCGTAACAACCAGCAATGCCAGGAAATATCGGATGGTTTTCATATCGATTCTTTTACGATGTAAAGATAAGGCGAATTCTGCTATTTTTGCGACCATGCAAACGGACGCACCCTCTTTGAAAGATAAATTCGACAGTGTTATTTTCGACCTCGACGGCACGTTATGGGACTCCACCGGCAACGTAGCGCTGGCCTGGGAACGCGCGCGGCAGCAGGTTGATTATGTAGACACGCCCGTAACCGTGGAAAGCGTGCGCGCGGTGACGGGCATGGCGTACGACCTAATCTTTGAAATGCTGCTGCCTGATATGGATGCAGAGAAACGGGACTATTTTAAAGCGATCTGCGCCAAAAGCGAGATCGACACGCTGGACGAACTGGGCGGCGATCTGTACCCCGGACTGATGGAAACCATCCAATACCTCGCCTCAAAATACAAGCTGTACATCGTAAGCAATTGCCAGAACGGTTATATCGAAACATTCCTGGGTCATTGCCCTGTGGCAGACTACTTCCTCGGCCATCAATGCTATGGAACCAAGGGCCGGCCCAAAGCCGAAAATATTAAGGATATTGTGAACGACCACGACCTTAAAGCACCAGTATACGTGGGCGATACCACCGGTGACCGCGACTCGGCAGCCAAGGCAGGTGTGCCGTTTATTTATGCATCTTATGGTTTCGGAAAAGTTGACGACGGTATGATCGCGACGATAGGGGAGTTTGGGGAGCTAAGGGAATTGCTTTAGTTTACGCCATCGCCACCTGGTTCTTCACCTCTTTATCAAAATTCTCCATCATCAGCACCGCCGCGCCGATCAGCTCGGCGTCGAAGCCCAGGTCGGATATGATCAGTTCCGTGCTTTCGGCCAGGCGGGGTATGCAGTATTTGTGCAGCGCCTGCTGAATTGGGGCCAGGAGGATCTTGCCGGCGCGCGCGCCGCGGCCGCTTAAAACAACGGCCTTAGGATTCATGATGTGGATCAGGATAGCGATAGCCTTGCCGATCTTGTAGCCGGCGTCGGTAAGCAGCTCGATAGCAAACTGGTCGCCGTTGGAAGCGGCTTCCATTATCGCGTCGCCCAGCGCTTTTGACGGGCTGTCGTCGAGCAGTTTCAGGCTGGTTATCCGGCCTTTTTTAATGCCTTCTATCGCTTTTTCGGCCACTACCAGCATGGAGGCGGCGCTTTCGAGACAGCCGCGTTTGCCGCATACGCAAAGCGTGTCGTCGTCCGAAAGCGGGATATGGCTCAGTTCGCCGGCAAGACCGTTGTGACCGCGGTAAATCTCGCCTTTAACGATCATCCCCAGGCCGATACCCCAGCCCAGGTTGACCACCATCACATTCTTTTGCGATTTGGCTATGCCGAACTTCTGTTCGGCGAGCGCGATCAGACTCGAATCGTTATCGATATAAACCGGCAGTTCGGTTTGTTCGCGCAGGTAACTCACCAGGCTTTTGCCGCCGGCGTCCAGGTACGTATAGTTTATGCCATCGATCACGTTTACAAAGCCGGGCATTCCTATACCTATGCCCGCGATCTTTTCTCTTGAAACGGGCGCCTTGCCGATGTATTTGTTGATGCTTTTTACGAGCGTATCCAGCGCCGAGGAATTATTCAGCAGTTTCAGGTCGATGGATAATGCATCCGCAATAGGCTGGTTGAACAGGTCAAGTAATTGAATCCGGGTGCTCAACTGGTCCATCGCTACCGCCAGGATATACATGGCATCGGGCTTAACCGAGTATAACAGCGGCCTGCGCCCCCCGCTGGAAGGCGCGTAGCCCTGCTCGACCACGAAACCTTCATCAATCAGTTCGTTCAAAGCCTTGGCTATCGATGGGATGCTTCTGTCGAACAGTACGCTTAGCTCAGCACAGGAAAGCGCCTTGTCAAAATAGAGGCGCTTAATGATCATATTCTTCAAATGCGTGCTTTTCACGCTGCGGGGCTTGATCTCCATCAATAATCCAGGTTAAGGAAGCTTTGCCGGGTTGGAGGCAGACAACTTTTTAAATTATTTATAAAAGTAGTAAATAGGATTTAAAGTGCAAGCGAGTTGTAAAAGATTGCAAAGGGAAAGGAATCAGCCTATATCGAAGCCCCGCAACGCCAAATCCGCGATCCACAGTCGCTGCCATCCGAAATCCGCAAATCCGCCATCCGACCTCCGACATCATTGCTGCTTTCTCAATAACTTAAAAGCATGCCCTTCCCATTCATTCCTTAAAAAGCCTGGTATGCACCACAGCAGGCACAACGGCTCGATGGCCCGCGCTGCTTCAACGGCCCCCATATCTTCGGTATCGAAGCCAAAAAGGGTATTGATCTCCGTAACTTCTTTTTTTGCGTCGGTATTATTGCCGCAAATGAACATGGTTGGCCGGGCGCCGCCAAAATCGGGGTTGATCATCAGACCCGCGCCGACGCTGTTGTACGCCTTTACAAAATGAGCATTTGGGTGCGCCTTTTGCAGCACCTCCATCAGCGACTGGTTGATGGAAGTAAAGAACTTAAGCACGCCGTTCTCCGGCGGGGCGGGCTCGATCGGGTTGGTGGCATCGATGATCGTTTTGCCGTCAAGGTCCGCTGAATCCACCATATCCAGGACGTTTAACGCGGCATCACCTTTTACTGCCAGTACCAGCAGGTCGCCGAACTTTGCGGCATCGGCGAACGAAGCTACCGACAGGTTTTTGCCCTGCTGCGAACGCCATTCGTTTAGTTTATCCGGATGGCCCGTGCCGAGGCACACTGTATACCCGTTTTTAAGAAAACCTTCCGCGAGTGTTTTTCCTACCTCGCCCGAACCTAATATAGCTATTTGTTTCATGCTGTTTTTCGATAAAAATGTGTGTAACAATAAAGTTGGGTAAATTGGTTTAACTTTATATTAAAAGCCAATAAAAATTACTTTATGAAGAAGTTCGGAACCCTGTCAGTTGCTATGCTAAGCCTTTGTTTTATTGCAAATGCTCAAAAGGCGCTCAAATTTTCAAAAATACCATTCCCGTTATCGTGGGAAAACAAGCCCTTGAGTTATCATATTTCGGATGCCGCTATTACCATCGAGGCCGGTGAGAAGACCGACATGTTCCGCGACCCGAACGTTACGTATAATACCGACAACGCGCCCAAACTGTTTTTCACGCCCGACAATAATTTTATCCTGACGGCCTGCATCGAACATCATTTTGTTTATAAATGGGACGGCGGCGCTATTGTGCTGAAGGCCGATAACCTGCACTGGATCAAATTTTGTTTTGAAAAGGATTATACGGGGCAACACCGCGTGGTTAGCGTGGTGACCAATGATATTTCGGACGATTGCAACTCGGCGCCCATTAACGGCGATAAGGTTTACTATAAGATATGCAAGGCTGATAATGTGATAACGCTGTATTACGGATCGGACGGCAAGCATTGGTTTCTGGTCAGGCATTTGCAGTTCAATGCCAAAGGCCCGCTGCACCTGGGCTTTATGGCGCAATCGCCTACAGGTAAGAAAAATACGGTGACCTTTACGGATATCACTTATTCAAACCGGAAGATCAGGGACCCGTATGCGGGGGAGTAAATTGCAGATATGGATAAGCTATTCCGGGTAATCATCCGCAGGCCCTCCCAGCTCTTTTCTGATCTCTTTCGCCAGCGAATCGGCTCCCAAATAACTACGTGCCAATTCTTCGCGGTTGTGTATACGCAATTGAAGATTGTTGCTGAACTCCCTGTCATTTAACAGCGTTTGCAGTTCCTGTTGGCTGATCGGTTTGCCGGCGCTGCTTAAATCGAAATGTTTAAAAAAATACGGTCCTGTAACCGTAATGGTGGCCTGTTGTTCGGCGTCCTGCATTTCTTTAATTCCCTGTGCTGTGCTGTAATAGGAGAAAAGCAGATTTTTTAAGTGAATATTTTTTAATAAGTGCAAATTCCCCGAGCTTTTCAGATCGGAAAAAGTAGCGTCGCTGGTCAGGAATTTCGGCCGGCCAAGAACCATTTGAAGGTCATTCGTTGCTTTGTCCGGCGATAGCTTCATTGCCGACGGGTTTGCGATGAATTTTGCCAGTTCGCGGCCGCCCATCAGCAGGTTGGCGGTGTTCCTCTCGCAACCGTTCAGTGATACCATGTCGGTATTGATATCCCTGAGCAGGTTTTTTTCGTAGACTTTCTCCAGCTTATCTTCCCTGGCATTATCGCGCCATTGCTCGAGCCCAAGCGAGACCCATATACCGAGGATGATCACCAATATCTCTATAAGATACGCCGGCCACATTTCGGCAATAAGCGCCATGACGCGGTTTTTCCTTTTACGGGTTGGATCGCCGCCATTTCTGTGTGGATGCTCGTGCTCTCGTTTGATATGTTCTTCCATGAGTCGTAACCAGGACATGGTTTGTATTCTTTGCCGGAAGATAGCAAAATATTGTAAATGTAAAACTTACGAAGTTTCCGAAACTTCGTAAGTTTTTCCCAATGCCTCTTTCGGACTTTCCCGACTTCCAGACTTCCGGACTACCTCACCACCTCGAATTCCTGTTTCAGCTTAAGATCCGCCGACGAAGTGCCGATCATCACCCGGAACTTGCCCGGCTCGATGGTCCAGTTCATGTTTTTATCCAGGATGGCCAGGTCGTCGGGGTGCAGGGTAAATTCTACTGTTTTCTTTTCGCCCGGGTTTAAGGTTACCCGTTCAAAGCCGCGCAGGTCGTAGTCGTAAACGGTTACGTCGCTCAATTCCTGTTTCAGGTAAAGCTCGACCACATCGTCACCTTTGTACTTGCCCGTATTGGTTACGTCAACCGAAACGTGCACATCGCCTTGTTGATGCTCCTGCTGCGGCGTAACCTGCAGGTTGCTGTAGTCGAAAGTGGTATAGCTCAAACCGTAGCCAAAAGGATAAAGCGGGCCGTTCACATAAGTATGCCCCCAGCCGTTCCGGCCGCCCTGGTCGTCCTGCGAGCCGGGTTTGAAGGGGAAGTTGAATTCGATCTGCCCTACCGTTTTCGGGAAAGTGATGGGCAGCTTTCCGCCGGGGTTATTGTCGCCGAAAAGCGTTTCTGCTACCACCCTGCCGCTTTCCGGGCCGGGGAACCAAGCCTCCAGTATGGCCGGAACATACTTGTTCTCCCAATTGATCGTCTCCGGCTGACCGTTGATCATCACCATCACCACCGGTTTGCCCGTGGCCTGCAAAGCCTGGATCAGTTTCAATTGCCGGCCCGGCAGGTTAAGGCCGCTGCGCGAAAGGCTTTCGCCTACCTGGTTCTCGCTTTCACCGACAACCGCAATGACCAAATCTGATTGTTTAGCCATGGCGACCGCCGAATCGATACCGGCTTGTTCCTGTGCGGTTAACGGAGTTTCGAGAATCTCGCTTTCGGGCCAGTTAGCGTCGACCACCTCGCAGCCTTTGGCGTAGCTTACTTTGGCATTTTTACCAACGTAGTTGCTTATGCCTTCCAAAACACTCGTAACCGGGTTATGCGACGGCCCGTAGCGGCTGGTGGCATAGCTTTTAGCGGCGGCCAGCGGACCGGTTACCAATATATTTTTGTATTTGCCTTTTTCCAACGGCAAGAGATTGTTCTCGTTCTTCAGCAGCACCATGCTTTCGCGGTTCATTCGCAAACCGATGGCCGACGCCTGTGCATTATGCACGATCTTATCCGCTGCTTTGGTATCTTCGACATAAGGATGATCGAACAAACCAAGCTCGAACTTCACCCTTAAAACATCTGCTACCCGGCTATCCAGCAGCTTCATGGAAACCTTGCCTTCCTTTACCAGCTCGCGCATCGGCATAATATAAGTTTGCGGCATAGTAAAGTTGGTGCGCACATTCAGCCCAGCTTCGATGGCTTCGCGCACGGCGTCCTGGATGGACGCGGCTACGTGGTGTTTGCTGTAGAGGTATTCAACCGCTTCGCTGTCCGACACTACATAACCGGTAAAACCGAACTGGTGCCTTAGCAATTCGGTCAGGAAAAAGTAGCTGCCGGTTACCGGCTCGCCGTTCCAGTCGTTATAGCTGCTCATTACGCCCATGGCGTGTGCTTCCTGTATTACGCGGCGGAAAGGATAGAGGTACAACTCGTACAATTCCCTTGGCGCCACATGCGGGTCCGTACGGTCCGACCCGTCGCGGCCGCCCTTGGGCACGCTGTAAACGGCAAAATGTTTTAAGGTCGACGCCACGCCCTGTTCCTGTATGCCCAGGCACATTTGCTTGCCCAGCTCGGTGTTCAGGAAAGGATCTTCCCCATACGTTTCCTCGACGCGGCCCCAGCGCTGGTCGCGGGCCACATCCAGTATCGGTGCATAAACATTGGTATAACCCAACGCTTTCGCTTCGCGGCCGACAACATCGCCTGCCTGGCGCACCAGCTCTTTATCCCAGGTGCTGCCGATACCGATGGGCGCAGGCAGCGGTGTGGCGCGATCGTGGTTGAGGCCATGTATACCCTCATTGGTAAAATCGACGGGAATGCCCATACGGGTTTGTTCGACGAACCAGCGTTGTATGGTATTGATGGCGGCGGCATGCTTGCTGTAGGGGTAGGAGTATTGTGTAGGCGCCGCATCGGTATGCGAGGTGAGGTTGTTCAGTTCTTCGTCGATATTGGCGATGCCGTCTTTCCATACCTCGTTCTTCCACGATTCGGTTGGCATTTCCTCTTTCAGAACCCGCTTATAACCATAAAGCGTAGCCAACTGGCAGGTTTTTTCGTCGACGGTCATTTGGCTCATCAGGTCGGTAATGCGTTTTTCAATGGGTTGTGACGGATCTTCGAATACATCTATCTTGCCGTTCTTGTTAAAATCGATCCAGCCTTTGTGGTAAATGTTCTTTTGCTGGCTGGACGAATAAAGCGGCAGCAGCAGTAGCAGTGGCAGCAGTTTTTTCATGGAAGAAATATAGGTTCGTTTTCAAATATAGAAATTACCTGCGCTCGTTTGCAATTACCTGCGCTTGTCTACTATTACCTGCGCTCGTTATAAACGAGCGCAAGTTGTACGGGCGCTGCAATATAAAAAAACAAATCTGCCGGCTAAGCGCTTATTATACAAAAGCTTAACCTATGAAAAGCACGGCACACATTAAAGGTCATCCTATCCACCCGATATTGGTAGGCTTTCCCATCGCATTTTTTACCGGAACGCTGATATTCGACGCGCTGGGCATATTCAATATGGACAGCGGTTTCTGGCAAACCGGCAAATACATGGAAATAGCGGGGATAATTGCCGCCGTCATAACCGCCATACCGGGTACTATCGATTATTTCTTTACGGTTCCGCCGAAAAGCTCGGCCAGCTCGCGCGGGGCTAAACACGGATTGCTCAATGTGGGCCTGTTGGTCATTTTTGTCATTGCATTTATTATCCGGACAAACGATGCGTCGTGGACGCCGGTAATTCTCGAGGCAGTTGGATTCATTCTGCTGCTGTTCTCCGGCTGGCTTGGCGGCACGCTGGTATACCGCAACCAGATCGGCGTCGACCCGCGCTATGCGGATGCCGGCAAATGGAAAGAAGCGCGCTTCAGTCAATCGTCCGGTCTAATCGAGGTCGCTGCTGCGGATGAACTGGAAACGGACCAGATGAAGCTGCTGCACATTGGCGATAAGCGCATCGTATTAGGCAGGACGGAAAAGGGGTATGTGGCTTTTTCGGATCATTGTTCGCATAAAGGCGGCTCGCTGGCCGGCGGCATGATGATGTGCGGAACCGTGCAATGCCCCTGGCATGGCTCGCAGTTTGATGTGCACGACGGAAAGGCAAAAGCAGGGCCGGCCAAAGAACAAATTCCGACCTATAACGTGACCGTTAAGGAGGGCAAAGTGTTTTTAAAGTTGTGAATTCGGCAATTTTTGCTAAATTCATAGCTCAAAGCGCTTCACCATGCAATCAACCGCCAAAACGCCGCGGGAATATATCGATGCCCTGCCACCCGGCAGGAAAGAAGCAGTAAGCCGGATACGCGAAGTGATTTTAAAGAATCTGCCTGCGGGTTTCGAAGAAACCATGGGCTATGGCATGCTGGGCTATGTGGTGCCGCATGCTATTTACCCCAGGGGCTATCATTGCGATCCTAAGTTACCGTTGCCTTACATGAACCTTGCCTCGCAAAAAAATTTCATCGCCTTATATGCCATGTGCGTGTACGGCAGCAGCAAGCTGCATGATTGGTTCGTGGCCGAGTATCCCAAACATTGTAAGACGAAACTCGATATGGGCAAAGCTTGCATCCGGTTCAAAAAACTGGACGACATCCCTTACGAACTCATCGGCGAACTTGCTTCGAAGTTAACCGTACAACAGTGGATAGCTATTTGCGAAAGAGTTATAAATCGAAAAAACTCATAGGCGAAACGGGCGTTGTTTACATTTACACGTGCTTATGAATATCATCACAACCCATGTTAAATTCCTTGTTGCCTTTTTTTCATTGATCGTCCTGTGGCAAGCCCGGGTTGTTGCGTCGCCCAATGCCGATCTTATTTGCGGTAAATGGATGTCGGCAGAAAAGAATCTAACGGTTGATATCTATAGGGTAGGGAACGAATTCAGGGCCAGGATCACCTGGTTCAAAGGTGAGCCCGGCCGCCCGATGGAGACCTGGCTGGACAGTAAAAATCCTAACCCGGCGCTGCGTAAACGTAAGGTGCTGGGAACGGAGATATTGCGCGGCCTCGAGTACGAACCGGGTAGCAATTCGTGGGAGGACGGGCTTGTATACGATGCCAAACACGGGCACGAATGGGACGCGGCGGCTTATATTGACGAAGGCGGCCTGTTACACGTGCGCGGCTACTGGCATTTTAAGATTTTTGGTAAAACAATGGTATTTCACCGTGTGAATTGATTTCGGAGTTCGGAAATGACGATTTCGGAATCAAGTACTTTGCGTTCGGCTTTCTGATTTTCCCTTTCAGCTCACTTCGCGTCGTTCACCTCGATCCAATAGCCGTCCGGGTCTTGCAGGTATATCTGGGTCACGCCGTCGGGCCTGTGCTGTGTCTTTTTGTAATTCCCCTGCCAGTCACCGTATTTAATGTGATATTCGTCTAAGTGCTTCATAAAATCCGGCAGTGACGGAACGCTAAAGCATAAGTGGATATTAATATCATGGACGACAGGCGGGCAATCGGCTTTGATAACGTGCAATTGTAATCCCGGCCCGATGCTGTACCAGTGATGAACCGTATCATTGAACGGGTGCCGTATAGTTTTTAATTGCATTACATTGGTATAAAAGTCGCTGGCTTTTTTTAGGTCCTTAACACAGATGGCGAAATGATTGAAAGTTTGTGCCGCCAGGAAAACCGGTGAAAACAGAACCGCCGATACTACCGTGAGCCGGAATAATAAACGATTTTTCATGCTGCAAGGTAGCAAAAGCTGTTGTCAAAACCGATGTGATTACTGAAATACAGTTCAGCAGGCGATAGGCGGTATATGGTCGCTTTCCGACGGTGTGTTGTGCCGGTTCCAGGCTTCCACATCAATCAGGCCGGGTGTGGTGTGATAGTGCTCGTCGCTGTTGGGGCATTTTACAATGTAGTTGCCATCCTCTATGCGCACAATAATGGGTTGTGCGCCGCAAATCATGCAGGGAACGCTGGTTACCGATTGGGGAATGACAATATCAGCAGGCATAGCAATATTAATACGTTGCAAACGAACAAAAGTTGTCAGGCCACTGAAGCTGGTAGGCTTATGGTTCACAATGCAACTATCGTACCACCGCAACGAATCCCGACAGCAGCGGCGAACCGTTTTGCAGATCGATGATGTAGTAGTAAGTGCCGGTCGGCACGGGCGAGTTCATATAGGTCCCGTCCCAGGGTTTAGGGTAACCTTTCGACTGGAAGACCAGGCTGCCGTAGCGGGTAAAAATGGATACCAGGCATTGTGGGTAGCTGGTGAGGGCGCCGATGTCCCAGAAGTCGTTTACGCCGTCGCCGTTAGGCGTGAATGTATTGGGTATTACAACGCTGATCGGCGGTGCGGTAACGGTCAATGTACCGTTATTATATTTTATGGTATAATTACTGTCCGCGACGCCGTTTACCACGATAGTATACACTCCCGGCGCCGATGTGGCGGTTGCTATGGTGTTGCCCATAGCCGGCGACGTCAGGTTAGCCGGGCTTTCGCCGTTTACGAACGTGTGGTAACTGAACGTGAATGCCGGGTTCGGCGTGCCATAGGCCTTTGTTTTGTCGTCAGCTGTGATGATGAGCGGCGCGGGATTAACCATGCTGGCCGGTATGATCACCTCGATGGGCTCCGCGCCGTTGGTGCTCAGCACGATGCTGGCAGTATAGGTCCCGACCGGCGTAGTGGCCGCCAGCCTGACGTAAACCGTTGCGGAGTTAACATTACCTGCCGCCCCGACCATTGCAGTAGGTCCGAAGGTGTGGTTGTCAGCGCTTATTTCAAACCCCGGTGGTGGCGTGGCCAAAATACCTTCTTTCAGGTTGGCGCCCGACACGGTAAAACTGGCTGATGCCGATGGCGTGCCATACGTCGTTATCAAAGGTGATAACGTTCCGGATGTTGTAACTGACGGCAGCACCGGCTGGGTTACCGTAATGGTAAACGTAATAGGAGTTCCTACACAACCTGGCCCGCTGGTTACAAAATTGTGCATCGACCGGGCCCCGAAGCTTGATGGGATATCTGTTATCAGATCGCCGGTCTGCCCATCGTAAACCGAAACATGTGACGGAAAATAAGGGTTAGTTCCTGGCGCGTTGCCCGGATATACCATATACACTCTACTGCCATCCGGGCTTACGCTTATGCCCCAGTCGCCGCCGATACCATCGCCCCATTGGCCTACAACAGTATTTGTTGCAGTACTTATAACAGTTACCTTACCTAAAGATTCGTTCGCCTCGTAAACCTCCTTGCCATCGGGACTTATCATAATATTCCACGGCGTGCCGCCGATCGGGTAGGTACCGGCTACGGTATTTGCCGCCGTATTGATGACGGTAACATCGCCACTGGTGTGGTTGGCCGCATATACCTTACTGCCGTCGGGGGTTACTGCCACGCCGTAATAGTTTAGGCCGACAGGCACATCGGTTACAAGCGCGCCGGTTGCGGTACTGACAACGGAAACCACTGATCCATCCTGTCCATACGTTACATAAAGCTTGCTTCCATCGGGCGAAATAGCGATACGCGACGGATAAGAATCTATCGTAATAGTTGACTTAACTGTATTAGTCGCAGCATCGATCACCGAAATGGAGTTTTCGCCGCCGTTGATAACGTACACCGTTTTGCTGTCAGGGCTTACTGCCGCGTCCTGCGGTACTTGACCAACAGGTATGGTAGCTATGACCGTGTTAGTGGCTGTATTGATTACTGAAACATCGTAACTATTCGCATCGAGAGCATACGCCCTTGCTCCATCCGGGCTGGCTACCACTGCCAGCGGACTTTTACCAACTGGAATAGTTGCTATAATTTTGTTTGTTTCGGTATTGATAACCGCTACGCTATTGCCATTAAAGCCTGCTATGAATGCCTCATTACGCGCTAACATGGGTGTAACAGTAATGGTAGCAGTAACGGACCCCGTTCCTGTATTTACAGCGCTAAATGCTGGTACACTACCTGTACCACTTGCGGGAAGGCCTATTGCCGGGTTATTATTTGCCCAACTGTAAAAACCGGCAGTTCCTGTAAAATTTACGGCGGTTGTCTGTGCGCCGGTTACTACCGTCTGGTTGCCGACCGGGTTTACCATAGGCGGCGCATTTATTGTTCCTGCAACAGGGACAACCTTGCTGATGGTGCCCGATGTTAGGGTAATATTTCCGGAAATTTTGCCTGCAGGGGCAGAAGCGGCCGATCGTATATAAATGACCGTTTTGTCCGGCGATCCGGCTGTTACGTTAAGTACCAGGCTTTTACCGAACCCGGCTTTGGCCGACTGCGATATTTCGAAATTGTTTGGAGCCGTGACCGTAACGTTCGATGAAAGATTGCTGCCCGAAACTGTAAATTCCTTCACATCAGGGCTTACCGACGCCGAACCATAGCAAGCTGAAATGGTACCGGTAACCGTGCCTGCCATAATGGTTGGTGCATTCGCGGACGGATTGACCGTGATAGTAAACGTAATAGGTGTATTGGCGCAGCCGGTACTGCTGACGATGAAATTGCCAAACGACACCGGGTTGGTACCTGCCGGTATGGTAGCTAATACCTGCCCGGTAGTAGTACTTAGAACCTTAACGTCTCCGGTGAAATTAATAACATAAGCCAGCGTACCATCCGGACTGACAGATATTCCCTGTGGATTTATAGGCGTTGTAAAAGTTTTTACTACGCTATTGGTCAATGTATTAATTTGTGTTACCGAACTGGAATTAGAATTTGACACATAAAGACGGGTGCCATCAGGGCTCAAGGCCAGGCCGTCGGGATTTGTTCCCACCGGAATAGTAGTTGTTACAGCGTTTGTTGCCGTATTGATAACGGACACGCTGTTCCCTGCGTAATTGGTTACATAGAGTTTGCTGCCATCAGAGCTCATTACCGAACTGAAAGGAGCCTTGCCGACAGGGATGGTAGCCACGATCGCATTGGTAGTGGTATTGATTACCGAAACGGTATTGGCGCCGTCGTTTACAACATATAAACGGCTTCCATCCGGGCTGAGCGATACTTCCCTTGGAACTGCGCCTGGGTTAATCGTGGCGATAACCGCATTGGTTACTGTACTGATAACCGAGATCGTACTGCCGATGGCGTTTGCGACGTAGACTTTTGTACCGTCGTTATTGACAACTATACCCTCAGGTTGCACCCCGACGCCTATAGTAGCAATTACCGACCTGGTTGCGGTATTGATAACCGAAACATTATTGGAGCCCTGGTTGGTAACATATACCCGGCTGTTGTCAGGACTTACAGCTACTCCCCACGGATTTGTACCCACGGGTATGGTGGCAACCACGGTATTATTGACTGTGGCGATAACTGATACGTTATTGCTGCCATAATTGTCGACATACGCGAAATCTGAAGGTGTCGGCGTAACCGTTACGGTAGCCGTAACCGGGCTGCTGCCCGTGTTTACCGCTTGAAAGGAGGCAATATTGCCGGCGCCTGCGCCGGTGAGACCTATTGTAAGATTATTATTGCTCCATTGATACGAATCCGCTGTGCCCGTAAAGCTGATGGCCGGCACAATATCACCGTTATTATAAACCTTGTTGGGTACGTTATCGACGGTCTGCGGGAAATTGACGAAGCCCATAACCGCGACATCCTGGGCGGTCGTGCCGGGCGACGATAATATTACATTACCCGAAATGCCCCCGATCACTTTTGAAGCCGCTGCGCGAACGTACACCACCGCGCTGCTGACACTGCCGCCCGACAGGGGTACGGTCACCGATGGGCCATAACCGGCGCCTGCCGACAAAGATATCTCGAAGCCGGTTGGCGCAGTTGCCGTAATGCCACCCGTAAGGCCGCTGCCGGTAACAGTAAACTGTTCGATATGCGGACTTACGGATGGCGTTAATACGCAAGTGGAGGCGTACCCGGTAACCGGGCCTGCAGTAATGGTTGGTGTAACTGACGAAGGATTTACGGTGATGCTAAAGGTGACAGGCGAGCAATTTGCATGCCCGGTTATAAAATTCCCAAACGCAAAGGGGCTGTGCCCCACTGCAATAGTGCCGGTCACAATATTTGTCGAAGCGTCGATAACAGACACAGCATTTGCATTCGAAATAGCTACAAAGACCTTGCTGCCGTCGGGCGTTACCGATATTCCTTCAGGCAATGCGCCGACGGGTATAGTAGCGATCACCGTGCCTGCAGACGTGCTGATCACCGAAACAGAATTACTGTTGGCATTGGCAGTGTACAACTTGCTGCCGTCGGGGCTAATGGCAATGCCGTCAGGGGCCATTCCTGTATTTATGGTATTGACAACAGTATTGGTGGCTGTGCTGATCACTGTTACCGAGTTACCCCAGTAAGTGGTTACGTATATGCGGCTGCCATCCGGACTTACGGCTATTCCCTGCGCCACTATGGGTGTGGGAATATTAGCTATAACGCTATAAGTTGAAGCATCTACCACAACCACGCCGTTCCCGCATCCAAGGTAAAGCCTGCTGCCATCAGGGCTCGATTCGATACCCCATGGATAATCGCTCACTTTAAAAGTGCCCGCCACGGTATTGGTAGCGGTATTTATCACCGAAAAACTTGCCGCGGGCCAATCGGTAGTATAAACTTTGGTACCGTCCGGGCTTACGCATATACCCGAAGGTTCTGAGCCTAAAGGCAACGATATGGTCGATATTACCTGGTTAGTGGCGGTGTTAATTACGGATACGTTGTCAGACCCCTGGTTAGCAGTATATACCCTGGCGCCATCCTGGCTAACGGCTACTCCGATAGGGTTACTGCCTACGGGAATGGTCGCCACAATTTTATTGCTGGACGGATCAATAACAGAAACAGTTTTATCGATGGTATTTGTAATATAGGCAAATGGCGGCGAGGACGATGACACCGGCGTCGCGTTTACGGTAGCTTTTACCGGGCTATTGCCTTTGTTCACTGCGGTAAAAGCGGCAATGTTGCCCGTGCCGTTTGCAGGCAGGCCTATGCCCGGGTTGTTGTTGGTCCATTTATACAGGCAACCTGTCCCGGGAAAATAAACAGGGGCAGTAGTATTGCCATCAGATACGGTTTGATCGCTTTGAGCATTTGTCCTGCAAAAACAGCAAACCAAAACAATAATATGTATGCAAAGCAAAAACCGGTTCATCAGTAAAGCTTAGGCGCCATGGTTACGTGGAATGGCAAATGGATATAAATATTGGCAAAAAAAGTGAATTGCGAACGAGATATTTAAAATAGACCGTACCGCGGGGTTCAATTGATGCAGGACTCTCCCGCTATGCGAAAAAAAGTAAAATGCACAGGAACTACAGACGCACTGTCCTTAAACCCTTTGATGGCAAATATGCCGATATAGCGCGGCTGCATATCAAAGTCCTGGCTTACTACCTCGTTGAACGCCGAATTATCGGTAAGCCCGCCTGAGTACAGGAACCTGAACCTGCTGCCATGCTTCTCGATCCGCAGTGCCGAGCGCTTTAGCATTTTCGCCTGTTCGGGGTACTTTTTCAGGCTGTCGGCATAGGTTATGGTTTTGTGCGCTATTTCTTCGGGTTTATTAAAGCCTTTTCCAAGCGAGGTGATCGCTTGCACCAATATCTCGCGCGGTTTATTATAGCCGCCGAAAAAATCGTTATAGCCGATGGACATCCGAATGCTTTTCCCGGTTAGCGTGGTATCTTCCAGCAGCAAAATACCCGCCTGCTGCCATTCTTCCCGTGGAATGAAGTCGCTCAGGTGTACTTCGGCTGTAAAACAATCGAACGGGATTTTTCTCAGAAGCAGGTTTTTAATGCCCTGGCGGTTCAATGAGTCGGGCCAGTTGTCACCCTTTAAGGTGTACAGGGTAAGCTGTCCCGGGGAAGATGACCGTTTGTTCCAGTAAGTGGTGTCGGGGGCCTGTACAAACCATCCTTCGGTTTCGAGCGACGCCGGGGCAAGGTTATGAAAGTTGTCCGAAAATACGGGCGGCATATAATTACTGTAGTGGTAAAGGCACAGGCCGAATACCGTAAGCATGGCCAGCGTGCTGATCATTAAAATTGCCACTTTGACCCGGTTGACCGTTTCGGCCGGGGCCTGCCCAAACTCTTCGAGGTACATGAACCACCACGGAAAATGATCCTCTTCGGCTTTTCTTTTAAGTTCGGTCGTATACGGCGCGCCGAGCACATACCGGGCAAGCGTATCAAGCGTGGCTACCGAGGGGTTTTCGCTCCGGGCCGACTGACTGCCCATTACGAACAGCGAATAGTTTTTTACGCTTTTCCAGCCGATGGAAAGCCCGGTCTGATCAAGCACCTTACTGCAAAACAGCCTGCTTTCTGTTTCTGACATTACGCTATCCATGGTGCGGCCAAAGCATTTGAGGTATGCCTCGCCGAACAAAGCTTTAAATGCCGATAAGTCGTTTTCAGTCATGAGGACCAGCCGATGATACAATTACGCCACATTTCCGCGGCAGTTACGCCCCAAAAACATGCGCCTAAAGATATTTACAAAAAGCCAAACAAAAACGGCTTGTTCAACATATGGCAATCATAAATTTTAAAAGAAAAACGCAACTGTTATTATTTATTCTTCTCTCCGGCCCGGCCGTGGCCTGTGCGCAAATGCTGCAAATTCATTTTGACCCGAGGCATACGCTCGATCCAAGGCGCAACCGCGAAAATTTTCCGACGCTCTATTTCGAGTATTTCAAACCGATGGATACACTCGGCTCCTTTTTCATTAAAACTGAGGACGATCTGCAGGGCGCCAACCACAACACGGGCAAGTTCTATACCCAAGTGTCGCGGTCGTTCAAATTCTGGCATCCCAAAATCTATGCGCAACTGCAGTACAGCGGCGGAATAGGCATCGCCGAGCCGGGCTCGTACGGTTATTACATTACTAACACCTTCTCGCTTGGAGCGGTTTATCCCTTTCAGTGGAAAGGCGGATGGTTCAGCACCTCGCTGTCATACGCTTACAACGCCTTTAAACGGCCGAGCAACGATGTGCTGTATTCGCTTTACTGGGGGCACGGGTTTTGGAACTATAAATTCGAGTTCAGCGGCGATATAAATTTATACACGCTCAACCGGAACCTGGGCGACGCCTATACCGCCGGGTTAAAGGGTAAGCAGGTAAGCTTTTTCGGCGAGCCCCAGGTATGGTTCAAAATACACGACGGGTTTGCACTGGGTTCCAAGATCAATATGTACTACCACGTGCTCATAGCCGAAAACCTGCTGCAGGTATACCCAACCATAGCCGCCAGGTTCAAGTTCAATTAAACAATTTCAGTTACAGGATGTTATAATCTCATATCTGCTATTAAAACAAGCACGTTATGAAAAAGTACATCATAAGGCTGATAGCTGTGCTGGTATTTGCATCGGCTGTCTCGAGCTGTACGGTGGAATACCGTGAGCGACATCATCATTGGGATCATGATCACGACCGCGATCATGGCGATCACGATCACGAATACCACGACTATCACTGATTATAAACCTGAAATGGTGAAAGATCCCGCCCCGTGCGGGATTTTTTAGTTAGTGACCCGTTAAGCCACTTTTAAAACGCCCGTGCCTTCTGAACGCTGTTGTCCGATCTAACCATTTTTGGCGGTGACCGCCGTCATTTTTCGACACTCTCAAAAGAGATAAATTTACCCCATTCTTCTTTTAAACAGGTAATTATGAAAAGTCTACGTTTAAAAGCCCTCGTCTTTTTGCTGGCCATAACCATATCCGCGTCGGGTTGCGAAATATGGGACCCGATATTCCGCCCAAATCATAACGAACACCATAAAGGCGATCATGACCGCGACCACAAAGGCGAGCACGGTCATAAGGGCGACCGGGACCCTGACAGCAGGGACGATCATTGACCGCGGGCGTAATTACTTCGTCACCAGCACCCAATCTACCAACACTTTGGCTTTGCCGGCTTTAATCTTGTCGACTGTAGACTGCGATATACCGAAATATGGCGAGGTGATCTTATTAACCCCGTTGGGATAGCCGCCGCCGAGGGCGAAGTTGAGGATGATGAATTTGGGATTATCGAATGCCCAGCGGCCATATTTCTCGACCATGGCCCTGGTAACGGTGTAGGTTACCACCCCGTCGGTTTTAAAAACCATCTTGTCAGGCGTCCAGTCGACCGAATAAACATGCCATTGATCTACTGTCTCTTGGTTTGGGAAGTGGTACCGGTAGGCGAGCGGCGTATTGCCAAAGTAGTTCGGTCCGTGCATGGCGTTGCTGATCCAGCTCGAGTCGCCTACGGTTTCCATCATATCGATCTCGCCGCAGTCGGGCCAGTTGCCATTTCCGAGCGCCCAGAACGCCGGCCACATGCCTGCGCCCGACGCTATTTTCATCCTGCATGAAGCCGTACCATAGGTAAATTCCATTTTATGACTGGTGTTGATCCGTCCGGAAAGGAAATCGTATTTTTTCCCTTCCTTGCTGGTATAGCCGGGATGCCAGCGCGCCTGGATGACCAGGGCGCCGTTTTTGGCGCCTTCCGCCTCACGGCCTTTTACAAAATACAGCACCGACGACGAGTCCACATAAGCCTGCTGCTCGTCATTTACGGTGTTGCCCGTCACCTCGACATTCCATTTGCTGCGGTCGAGGCTGTTTTCGTTAAAATCTTCAAAAAATACGGTGTCGTGTTTGGTTTGGGCATGGCATAGCTGCGTTAACGCCAGCCCGGCAATGAGCAGAAGGGAATTTTTTAGCATAGGGATTTATCTCAATTTGTATTTGTAGGTTATATAAGTTTGGTAGTAGAAATAATTGATCGAGGCCGTTACCGGAAAACCGTCCG
>JAFDZK010000279.1 GCA_018267005.1 Bacteroidota bacterium | reverse complement strand
TAAGCGGAACGTTTTCATTTAAAGGACGTACGCTGTGGGGTAAGCCTGCGACCATCAATATAACCGAAGGGCATTTTAGCGCGAAACTATCCTACCTGCCATATTTCCCTCCGGATAGCTGCACGGAGTGCGATTCGAGCTATAGCGTAGCAAGGCTGCGGCGCATATTGATAAAGGCTCAGTCATATAAAAAACAATTGCACAACGGAATTATCAGAAAGGACTGACCCTGATCTGCGTATTCAGAACAGCACGGTGACGCGCGTTTTGCTGTCAAACATTCTCCAAACCCGTCGGTTTAAATTTTACCCCAGCAATGTAAAACCGGTGTATCCGTAAATGTCTACCTGCTGTGCATTATAAAACTGGCAACAACAAAATATTGAGATTTTTGCTGATAGCAGCGTTTGCCATGCCTGCAGTAGCCATTCAGGCGCAGGTGGCTCCGCCGGTCGATTCATTAAAAGCAGATTCACTTGGCCGGCACGGCAGGAAAATATATCCTCCCCGCATGTACGACTTAAACCGGCAATATGATTTCGGTGACCTGGTGCGTAACGTTTTACACCCCGGCGGCAAAACGGGTACCGGCCATAGGGGCTCGGCTATTACGGTTGTACCTAATGTTTCGGCTAATCCAACAATAGGTTTCCAGGGCGGTATCAAAGCAGTAGCCGGAAAGAAATTAGGCGACGACCCTAATACGTTGTTGTCGATAGGCGCTACTTCGGCCTCCATTACTACAAAGGATATCATCTATTTTTATCTTAATCACAACATATTTACTTCCGGCAACAAATGGAACCTGCAGGGAAACCTGGTAGTTTCAAAAAGCATTACACCCGATCACGGCTTTGGTATAGGCGTCGGAAAGGCCGAGGGCAGTTATGCCGACCAGGTATTGGCAAACCCGGAGCATGACGGTTACGCGATTAATTCGTTATATTTTAATTTCAGGGAGAAGGTTTACAAAGAGATAGCCAAAGGTTTGTTCCTTGGTGCAGGTATGTCGTTCGAGGTGCGGAGACATATTACTTCGAAAGATACGGCAACCAATGCCATTCCGATTAGCGTGTATGATAATCAGCACGATCTGCCGCGCGATCATTATGCTGCCGACGGCTTTCTTTTTAACTTGGAATATATATCGCGGGACAACCCGAACCGTGCTTACAAGGGGCTGTATTTTGATGCGGGGATCCGGGTCAACCAAACCTGGATAGGCAGTACAAAAAATGCCGTCCAGGTAACTTCCGACATCCGGAAATATATAAGCTTGTCAAGCGCCAACCCCGAAACGGTGCTGGCGCTGTGGAACTGGGGCTCGTACCTGCTAAGCGGCACACTGCCATACCTTGAATTGCCGGGTACCGCAAGAGACGGCACCTTTCGAAGCGGCCGAGGTTATACGGCGCAATATTTTAAGGGGACTGAGTTCAACGATACCGAAGCCGAGTTTCGTTTTCCGATACTGGCCAATAAGTTTGTCAGTGGAGTGATATTCGGAAATCTCCAAACCGCCAACGACGAACAGGGGACCAAATTATTCCAGGTATTTCAGCCTGGTTACGGAGCCGGCCTGCGCGTACTGTTCAACAAGGTAACCCGCACCAACCTGGCGCTGGATTATGCCTTCGGCAAGTTTGGTAACAGGGGATTTTTCCTTAATTTGAACGAAGCGTTTTAATATCGGATACAAAACCAAGGGCCGGGAATCAAGACGATCAGTCTATTTCCCGGCCCTTTAGTACCTAGTCTTGACTCTTAATTTTTTAACTCTTGACTTAAAAGCTATGATGTTACTTTCCCTGTCAGCAGGTTGATATGGTAAACCGTGGGGTTGCCATCAAAAATGATATCTGCCATGTGGTTGCCAAGGAAAGTCATGCTGCCGGATAAGCTCCAGTTGTGCCCGTAAGCCTTAAAGGTAGCGGTGCCGCTCAGGATATCGCGGCTGCAGCCGCACACATTCACTTTCAGGTCCTTCAACACGTAGTTGGCGTTTTCAACCGAGTGACATCCGCATTTCAGGATAGTCTGATCGTAAAAATAAATATCGCCGTTAACGCCGATGAACTGGTGGTCGCTGGTAAGCGCCTCGATGGTATAGTACTGTTTTACGTAGTACTGGTCGGTGTAAGTTGGCGTAGTGCGGGTGGTTGCTAACGAATCGTAAGCTGTATAACCGTTGGCCTGCCCATTCTGGCAGTTAAAATAAAACGTAAGGTCGCCGCCGGTGTGCGAGGTAGTGTCGCCTGTTTTCTTATTGAAGTTAACCACCGAATCTGTATAAAAGCCGCAGAGCAAATTAGCATTCAGGTCGTGATGAGGACCATAGTGGCCCGAGAAAGATACCGAGTCGACGCCGTCCATCAGGTTCACACCACCGAAGCCGCCTGACACCGATTGCGACAGGTTCCTGGCGATCTGGCTGCCTATTTCGGCATAATTCATATTTGCGCTGGCGGGTTGCGGGCTATTCTCTGTTTTGCGGCACGAAGTGTATGCCATGGCTATGCAAAGCCCGATCACTAAAAAAGGCTTGGTGTAAATTTTTGTTTTGTTCGTTGTCTGTTTCATTTCAGGTAAATCATTAGGGTTAACCATCAATAGCCAATTATTATACCACTTAGTGCAGCTTCGTTTATCCGGCTAAATTTGCAGGAAAAATGGTTGACGAAATATTCTTATAACTGTTAAGAAAAGTCCTAAAAACTGTGTTTGATACATTTTGATCGCGATTTTGTTGTGGAAAACACGTTTGGGCACACCATTCTGCGAGGAAAAAAAATTAACCATCGAAAAACAATGTTCTCTGTAGTTAAATGGAAATTGGGGGAATTGTTTCCCCAATCGTGTAATCACAGCGTAATGAAGATGTTATGCCTGCACAATTAACCGACCGTTGTCGTCCGTAATTAGGGCAGTATTAGGTTTTTGATCATTTTACCTGGTCCGATGAGGGCACCAGTTTAGCTTTCAGGTCAGGATCCTTCATATTGCGGTCCAGCGGGAAAATCGGTCGTTTTAACCTTTTGTATGGCAAATGTTCAATGTCCTGGTCTACGCCGCCTGGTGTAAGCGCCAGCAGCCAGTCGGCACGCATGTCATAAAGTTCGGGTTCAAGGTAGCCAATCTTTACAACTACGATATCGGCTGTCCGGGGATTAAGGCCCAATCGGGTAAAATCCTTTTCGTGATGATACGGCTTCCTTTTCCGGGTGACAATTATATGCACGCTTCCCACTTTGATCGAGGCTTCCACTTCGGCATCCACATCGCCTTTCACGATCGATTCAACAGTGCCGGCTATATGCACCGGCGGAGCAAGCCGCGCATCCACCTTCGCGCCGGCGTAACCGTCTACATGACCGCCGACGCCTGCGGCAATGGCTTTTTTGATCAGGTCGGGACCCGGGATGGAAGCGTAAATTAACGATGGCCCTTTATCCGTTTTAAATTCGGGCCGTTTTAATATCTGGGTCAATGTCCAGGTTACATCGCCCGCGCCGCCCGCTGTGGGGTTGTCTCCCGAATCGCTGATATAGAACGGATGTTTTGAACTTGCGATGGCTTTGTCCAGGCATTCTTTCAAACTGCCGGTGGGTGCAACAAACTTAAACTCTTTCCGCACATTCCAAAAACTTCGAGCCAGGTACTCGGCTGTGCTGGTTACTTTAGCTTTATCGTCGCCGGTAACCATCACTACGGCATGGTTACGCGGTTCGTCGGCCCAGGCATACCCGATCCAAATTGCCGCATCGACAATGCCCGGTTGTACAGCGGCGGGCCATACTTTCGCATAAAGGCTTTTGCCGGGCTCGATCCTGGTGCTGGTCTTTTCGCCGGGCAATAAAACAGGCACGGCAATATAGGCTTTGTAAGCAGGTTTGCCTTTCCCGCTTTCAATCCGGTCGATCAGGTTGGTAATGGCCCTGCGCTTGGTTTGTATCGCGTCTTCGTGCGGGGCCATGCGATAACACGTGATCAGGTCGCTGTTTTCGGCCAGGCGCCATGACACATTGCCGTGCAGGTCCATGGCTGTCGAGATAATGGTTTTCCTGCCAACTACTTTCCTTATACGAACGATAAAATCGCCTTCGGGGTCATCCAAGCCGACGACGCTCATCGCGCCGTGTATATCGTAAAACAACCCATCGTATGGCAGGTGCTTTTTGAGCGAGTTCAGGGTTTTTCTCACCAGCGACTCGTACGCCGCCCTGGTAACGGCGCCGCCGGGCAAGGCATGCCCGTCAATCGTCGGTACCCATACCGCCGCTTTGCGTACGGCCGAATCGGGCGCCCAGAACGGATACATTGAGAAAATGGAATCGCCGTATTTCGCGTGGAATGCCGCCTCATCTGTCAGTGCCGGCGAAAAGGTGCTCGACTCGATACCCAAACCAGCGATGGCAATACGAGGCAGGTGTTTCGGTTGTGCGATGGCTAACGCTCCGGCCAGGCAGAGGACCAGTAAAAAGGGAAACGGTTTCATAATTGAACGATGGCAGGGAATGCTGTTTCTCAAATATAAGCAAGCAGATCGTCAATCAGCAGGGGCCGGTAACTTTATCTGTAAATATCGGTTGGGGATTTGCGCAGGCGGCGAAAAGGGATGGGCACCAAAGCCGCAAATTATGCACGCAAAAAGGCAGAAACAAATTTCGCTGGTCTTTCTTATTTTAGTAGCAATTAGCCGACCCGCAGCGTATTGGCTTTTAATCAGCATGACTAAATCTTATGTTAAAACCTATCGTTTTTTCTGTGTTCGTCCTGGCGGCGCTTACCGGCTGCTATAAGCGCGATGAAACGCACCTCAATCAAAAATGCACCAAAGGCTGCGCGGTATTTAATTTCAGCGTGATGACGGGCGGTAATTTAAATGCGCCGGTCCCGGGTGCGTATGTCGACCTGGTATGGGAAGGGCCGAAGCAGGAGATAGGCGGCGGCCCGAGTATCGACGTTGCCAACGGCTATGCCGATGCGCAGGGAAGAATATCGTTTTCATTTAAACCGATCGGGGATGAATTTACAAGCGGTGATTTTACGGTTACGGCCAAAAGCACAGCAGACTACATCAAAACGCTCCAATATTTTGAGAACGTTCGCAGGGCCGATACCGTGCTGAATGCGACACTTGCCTTGCCATCCATTGCGCACCTGAAGCTGATCTACAAAAATTTTGATCCCAAAAACCAGAACGACGCTTTTAGCGCCAACCCAAATTACCGGCTTCCTTACGTCTGGCAGGGGTTAATGCTTACTTCGTCTGATCCGACCAATTACCCCAACGACTTTTTCGATATCTATCAAAAGCCTTTCGATAGCCTTACTTACGTTGGCAATACAGCCGGTAATGCCTATACTTATTTCCAGGTGGTGATCAAAAGGAACGGCTTACAGATCTTTCACCTCGACAGCCTCTATATTGCGAAAGGCGATACGGGGACATATACGCTGGATTACCAGCGTAGTTTTCAGTGAGAAGTTTCAGACTTGCGAAGTTTTAGAAACTTCGTAA
>JAFDZK010000278.1 GCA_018267005.1 Bacteroidota bacterium | reverse complement strand
CCTTGAAGGTGCCCTTCAATACTTTCACCGGGTTAAAGCCCGACAAATAAAACGCTGGATAACTTCCCGAAACAAAGCCGGTAAAGGCGGTAAACGCGATGACAACCAGCCAAAAGACTATGTTGCCCCAGGGAATTGCCATCGATTTATCGGCAATGACATTGAAGAATGGCAAGGCGCAAAGCACCAGCAATAAGGCCAATACTAAGGCCAGGCCTGCCATCAGTACCGATTCGCTTAAGAACTGGATGACCAGTTGCTTTCTTACGGAGCCTATAGCCTTTCGGATGCCGACCTCTTTGGCGCGTTTCTCAGACCTTGCCGTGCTCAAATTCATAAAATTGATACAAGCCAGCAGCAACACGAACACCCCGATAATGCCGAACAGCCACACGTATTGGATGCGGCCGCCTTTGATCTTGCCATTCTCAAAATCGCTATACAAACGCCATTTATCCATGGGATGCAGCAACAGGTGCTCATTGCCTTCCTCCTTCTTTACGTATCTCTGCGTAATAAGCTCGATCTTGGCCGAAGTTTTCGCCATACCCACATTGTCGTTCATCTGTACGAATATCTGGAAGCTGTGATTATCCCATTGGGTTTGAGCATTTTTAACCCAGCCTTCCGTCGACAGGTATTTATCCCACGACAGCAGGAAATGTGTGTCATTGAACGACGAATTCTTGGGAATATCCTTATAAACGCCCGCCACCTTAAAATCATACTTGTTGTTCATCCTGACCGTTTTGCCGACCACATCGTCGCTGCCGAAAAGCGCAGTTGCAAGTGAATGATCGATCAAAACAGAAGACGGGTCGGTTAATGCTTTTAAATTGCCGTTCAATTGCTCCAGGCCCATCATGATAGGAAACTCAGGCTGAACCCACATACCCGACTTGGAAAGTTTTCGTTCGCCGGCCCCCACGATAAAACCAAAGTTCCACGAAGTAAGTGTGACATACTTAAAATCAGACCCGTATTTATTGCGCAGTTCCATGCCGAGCGGTATGGCCATAGCCTGGCCGGTCCCCGTCTGGTTATTAAAGGTCTGCGTGATCATTACCTGCGCTATCTTCCTGTGGTTCGCATGGTAGTGGTTGTAGGTCAACTCATCGTACATCCAAAATGCGATCAGCATGGCCACTCCGATGCCGAAAGCCAAACCCAAAATATTGATTAATGAATAAACCTTGCTTTTAAGCAGGTTTCGCCAGGCGATCTTGAAGTAATTTTTAAGCATCTTCCCCTAAATTTTAATTCACTTAGTTAAAAGACGCTATGGGATTTGAGGACGTTGCAGGTAAAATCAAAATAGTGCAGTTTGGTGCGTTTTGCCATCAGCATCCCGTACCTCTAATAACAGCAATCGAAAGAACGCTATGATCAATGGGGTCTAAACGAACAATATGAATTATTTGCTGTAGTTTTTTCTGGAAATAGATAGATTTACCGTCAAAATCAATTGCTTATCTAATACCTGACCTTGTTATGAGATTCAACCCCACCCGGATAATCCTGTTCCTATTTTTTATACCTTTTGCTGCCCCGGCGCAACAAACGACTAATGAAACCGTTGAAAATCAGCCGATCGACCATGCTGTTTATCATGGCATACTTCCCAACGGATTAACATATTATGTTCGCAAAAATGAGTCGCCTAAAAAGCGGGCTGTAATGTATTTAGTTGAGAAGGCTGGTTCGCTCCAGGAAAATGATGACCAGTTGGGTCTTGCTCATTTCGTGGAACATATGGCATTTCATGGAACGCGGAATTTCCCCAGGAATGAATTGGTGAGTTATTTGCAAAAATCGGGCATTACATTCGGCGCCGATGTGAATGCCCAAACGGCTTATGATCAAACCTGTTATCAGCTCATATTGCCAACCGACAGTATGCAGGTATTCGAGAAGGGCTTGGATATCCTGACAGATTGGGCGGGTTTCCTGAGCTTTGATGCTGAACAAACGAACAGTGAGCGCAACGTTATCCTGGAAGAAGCCAGGGTGAAATTAAAAACGGCTAATGGGCGCATGAATATGCAAACTATGGCCATGGAGTATAACAATTCCCGTTATGCCTATCGGTTACCGATCGGAACCGAAGACATCATCAAAAACTGCAGTCCAGAAGCTTTAACGAAATTTTATAGGGATTGGTACCGTCCCGACCTGCAGGCGGTGATCGTTGTCGGTGATGTTAACGCTCGCGAAGTTGTGAAGATGATAAAGGAAAAATTCTCAGTACTTAAAAATCCTGACAATGAAAGGCAATTGATGGAGTATTCGATCCCGGAAATTGAGGGCACCAGGGTCAAAATCATAACAGACAAAGAAACGCCGTATACCTATTTGGCGATAACGACGCGGTTGCCGGGAACAAAAACACGAACCGACGTCGAGTATTTTCAAAAAATGCGCGGTGCTCTACTAAATTACATGCTTAATGCGCGGATCGCTGATATCGCAAAGCATGGCAACCCGCCTTTTCTAAACGCCGGTGCATATAATACCACATCTCTGGGCAATACCGACATATTTACTATCCGGATATCAGCCAAACCGGGTGAACTTCAACAGTCGATAAAAACTATCGTCGGCGAGCTCGTGCGCGCCAAAAGGTTTGGTTTCACGGAAGATGAGCTTAAAATGGCGAAAACCTGGTTTTTGAATGCCCGATATAGTTCGTTTGTTGATATGGAAAACCATCCGTCCGTTTCCTACGCAGAAGAATACAGGCGTAATTTTTTAACCGATGAAGGTATTCCGGGACTGGAATATGAATACAATTTTACACGAGACCAGATCGGGAAGATACAGTTGACAGATATTAACCTATTGACCCAGCTTTATACACCCGAGAAAAATCGCACCATCATTTTAGAAGCGCCGGAGAAAAGTGCATCAACACTTCCGGATGAAAAAACCCTGCTCGACTGGATCAATAATCCGGGCAGCGATGAAAAAGCCTACGCGGGTGTAAAGATCGACGATTACACTGATATTTTACCAACAGACCTTAAATCGGGCAAGATCGAATCCAGTTCCACCGATGCATCCGGCGCCGAAACGCTGACCTTAAGCAACGGAGCACATGTTATACTTAAAAATACAGATTTTAGTACTGGCCAGATACTATTCGATATCTATGGCTTTGGAGGAACATCCCTGGCAGGCGACGCCGATTATCCTTCCGATTCATTTGCGGGCGCATTGATCGGGAAAAGCGGCGTTTCAAATTTCGACAAGGTTACTCTTGACAAAATGCTAATCAACAAAGTAGTTGCCGAGCCTTACATTAGCAATTATGTTGAAGGAATAAGGGGTATCTCGGCACAGCGGCACTTCGAAACCGCTTTGAAATTAATCCATCTTTATTTTACAGCACCGCGGTGCGATTCGACGGTTTGGGCTGGCCTGGTATCACAGCAAACTGCATTAGTAACCACAAAATCGAATTCACCGGCAAATGTCTTTGCCGATTCAGTGCGGAGTGTGATGTACAATCATAATATAAGAGGCGGCGATGTAACGGAGGCAACGCTCAAAACTCTTAAAATGACCAAAGCTTATGAGTTTTACAAGCAGCGGTTTGCCGATGCCGGCAACTTTACTTTTGTTTTTGTGGGTAACCTTGAGGACATCAATATCAGGAGTCTGATAAAAAAGTACATCGCAAGTTTACCCGCCACCCGTAGCAGCGAAACTTATAAGGATCTGCATATGGACCCTCCGTCCGGCAAGATCGTTAAGATCATCAGAAGGGGTATAGATGATAAAAGTACCGTAGAATTGATATTCCACGGCCCGCTTGAGTATAACCCTGACAATAACCTGCAATTGAAGGCTCTCGCAGGAATTCTCCAGATTAAGCTGATTGATCGGCTGCGGGAACAGGAAAACGGGGTATATGTTCCTGTTGTCGCTGCTCGATATTACAATTATCCCGACCCGCAGTACAACATTTATATACACTTCAATTGTTCGCCCGCAAATGTCGAAAAGCTGATTGCTGCAACTATGGACGAGATAAGCAAATTAAAGCAGAACGGCGCATTGCCTGTTGATATACTAAAGTATGTTGCCGACGAAACGCGCACGACGCAAACTGCGATGAAGAAAAACCAATTCTGGATAGAGTATCTCTCTTCTGCTTCCCGAAACAAGGAAGACGCGGGCTATATCAAGTATTACATCGATAATTTAAAAAATGTAACCGCCGGAAGTACCAAAGCAACAGCTAATAAATACCTGGATGCCAATAACCTCATTCAGTTAGAACAATTGCCGGAAGGTAAATAAGTTTTTATTTAGGTCGTATTGTTATACTCATTGTTGTTGAAGTGATTTTATGACCTGAAAAAGCAAGAGAGAGATGAAAAAGTATTTTTGTGTTATCCAAGAAGGCTTAATCTATTAAAGGACGCTGTGGGACTACAGGCGTTGAATAATGCCATATTTTGTTATAAATTAAGGGCCATAAAAACACTGATTCTTATTTTCGGACGATCATTTTTTCCTGTCTATGGCAACAATTAAACCCATACTCCGCGTTTTCGATTATGACAAGACCGTTGAATTTTATGTCGACTGGCTTGGCTTTACTATTGACTCGATACACGAATTTGAACCGGGCACTACGCCTAAGTTCATGAAAGTGAGCCTGAACGATGTATCCTTCTTCCTTTCAGAGCACCACGGCGACGGAAGCCCCGGCGTTCATATCCACATTGAAGATTTTAAAGGATTAAAAGCCTACCATAAGTTGCTTATCGATAAAAAGTATAAATATAACCGGCCCGGCCTGGGCGCTCCATTCTGGGACGAGAACTCGATCGCCATGACGGTGATAGACCCGGTTGGCAACAAGATCACTTTTTTCGAAAAGGTAAAATGATTTCCTGGCTGTTCGTCTCGTTTATTAATCCTGATTGGAAAGATTTATATCACGACCTGTTAAAAATAACTGCCGTTTAGTTTAAAGGGGGATCGCTTCATTCCCCGTAAGGACGCCGGGGAGATTGTGTTCAACGAAAAAAGCCACCCCTTTACAGGAGTGGCTTGCTATATCGTCTCGATTCTTGGCTCTTGACTTTTGGTTCTTCCGGCCAACTCACACCTTGATCTCAACTTCAACGCCGCTTGGCAATTCAAGCTTCATCAAAGCGTCAACGGTTTTTGAGTTGGAGCTGTAGATATCCAGCAGCCTCTTGTAAGAGCAAAGCTGGAACTGCTCGCGTGCCTTTTTGTTTACGTGCGGCGAGCGCAATACGGTAAACACTTTCTTTTCAGTCGGCAGCGGAAGCGGTCCGCTAACTACAGCGCCCGTAGGCTTTACTGTCTTTACGATCTTCTCGGCTGACTTGTCAACCAGGTTGTAATCGTAGGATTTCAATTTGATTCTGATCCTTTGGCTCATGATTTTATTTGTTTAAAGAATCATCCCTAAGAGCTATTTACTAGGAAATGATTCCGATTTATTTAATTTGATTACACCGACAATCTGTGGAATCACAAATCAATCGATGTAATCGTTATTT
>JAFDZK010000277.1 GCA_018267005.1 Bacteroidota bacterium | reverse complement strand
GGCATAAACTCGCTGCCTAACGAAATGAGCAGCGGTATGCTAATGACCAGGGCAATGATGTTAAGAGCTAAAGTAGTTTTGCGCCAGCGTATGCACCAATCCAGTACGGGCTTATAGATTCGTTCAAGCCCGCGGTTCAACGGATTATGATCGTCGCTGCGCAGTTTGCCCTTCAGGAAGAAGGAGATAAGCACGGGGGCGAGCGTGACGGCCAGTATCGCATCGATGCCGAGGATAAACGTTTTTGTCCAGGCCAGCGGACCGAACAGCTTGCCTTCTTGTCCCGATAAAAGGAATATCGGCAGGAACGATGCCACGATGATGATGGTAGAGAAAAAGACACCACGGCCCACCTGTTTACAGGAGTTTTCTATGATTCTTATGCGTTCTGCTGTAGTCATGACTTTTCTTTTTGTTGGGCGATGGATAAATTCCGGTGGGCGTTCTCGACCATCACGATACCGTTATCCACGATCACACCGATAGCTAAAGCAATGCCGGTTAAGGACATGATGTTGGAGCTGATGCCGAACGCGTTGAGTAAAACGAAGCTGGTGGCAATCGTAATGGGTATCTGGATAATGATGCTTAAGGCGCTACGAAAGCTGAACAGGAACAGGATGACAATAATTGAAACCACGATCATTTCCTCGATCAATGTGTGTTTGACTGAACCGATCGCATTCTCGATCAGTTCACTGCGGTCATAAGCAATATTGAAGCTGACACCTGCCGGCAAGCCTTTTTGTATGTCGGTCATCTTAGCTTTAACCGAATGGATCACCTGGTCGGCGTTTTCTCCATAACGCATGACCACGATCCCGCCGACGGCTTCGCCGTCGCCATTGCGATCAAATACGCCCAGGCGCTCATCGCCGCCCATCTGCACGGTAGCAATATCTTTTATAGTTACCGGGACAGTTTTAATCACCCCCACCGGGATGTTTTCCACGTCCTGTATTGTTTTGATATAGCCGAGGCCGCGTACAATGAAACCCGTCCCGTTCATTTCAAACTTGCGTCCGCCAACATCGTTGTTGTTGCTTTTGATCGCCTTGAGCACCTGTGAGAGCGGGATGTTATAATAGTTGAGTTTATGCGGGTCGATATTGACCTGGTATTGTTTCTCAAATCCGCCGAACGAGGCGACTTCGCTCACCCCCGGAACGGTCTGTAATCCAAGTTTCACATACCAATCCTGCAAGGCTCTCTGCTCGCCGAGGTCCATACCTTTAGCATCCAGCGTGTACCACAAAATATGCCCCACGCCCGTGCCGTCCGGTCCTAATGTCGGTGTAATACCCTGCGGCAATAAACGCTGCGCATAATTCAGCCGTTCGAGAACGCGGCTGCGTGCCCAATAAATGTCGGCTTTATCCTCGAATACAATATAGACGAAGCTCATCCCAAACATGGATGTAGCCCGTATCGCCTTTACTTTCGGGATACCCTGCAGGTTGCTCACCAGCGGATAGGTTACCTGGTCTTCCATGATCTGCGGGCTGCGACCCTGCCATTCGGTGAACACGATCACCTGGTTATCCGACAGATCGGGGATGGCGTCAATCGGGTTTTGGTTGACCGCGTAGGCACCCCAGGCAAATAAACCCAGCGCAACCAGCAGTACGATATACCTGTTTTTTAGTGACAGGGTAATAAGTTGATTGATCATCGTAATGATTTTGTTAAGCCCGGATACTTCACCTGGCTTATTGAATTACCTTGATTTCTTTTTCAGATCACTCTTTTTTACCAGCGTCATCCCGCAGCCGGGTTTAGGGCACTTGCCGGGCTTGTAGGCAATCACATCGGTGTGCATCGGGCAGGTATAGATCACTTTCGCGGCCTTAGCTTTTTTAGCGGTATCGGCGGTCATTGCGCCATTATGCGGATTAGCGGCAAAAACGGTCGCAGCGGAGAACAGGATGGCAATGGCCATCAGCGTAATTTTTCTCATGTTTTTTAAAAAAATTATGAATGGATAAATAGCATAAGGCAAACCCGATGCTTGAATTATAAATTAAGATGATGAATTGAAAATTGGGAATCAGCAAGTGCAGGATGCACAGCTAAGAGAAATACAGATCAGATCCGGTAAGCGCAATTGAGGGTATATACAGGTATATCCGGATGTCCCGGTGGAGCATTCCTCCTATAAACTATTTTAGTTTGTAATGTACTAATGACTGGCTCGTTAGCCGCACCGTTAAACGACGGGATAATTAAGGGCAAGGGGTAATTTAGCGAAACTGAAGCAGCGCTGAAATGGCTGTCCTTAACTTTAAAGCTTTGCTTCTCATGGCCGCAGCATTTTTTGGGACTGCTTTTTTGGCCGACATTATTATCGTCGCCACCGTAACTGAAACTTACAGCAGTCAGCTTTCCGCAGCAATACAGACGGGTTATGCTCATACCCACGCAGGATAAGAGATAGATGGCCGTTAGAATGATGAGCGCCGCGCGTTTCATTAGTCGAAGATAATAAAGTTTACGCTTAATAAAGCCTTTTAGTTTATTGGCTGCTAATTTACTTATCCTAAAGCAGTCTCGTTTTATATAATTCGATCAAAATTTTATAATTTATTGCAGCGGTACATGATCTGTTTAAATCTTATCTATTGGCCGCCTGCTTTTACCGGACGACTTAAAAAGACTCGGCGTCATTCCCGTGATCGCTTTAAATTGCGTGGATAAATGTGCGCTGCTGCTATACCCCATCCGGTAGGCGATCTCGTTAAGATTAAGCTCACCATATTCCAGCAATTCTTTGATACGTTCCACTTTCTGTTCAATAATATACCTTTCAATTGTTTTATCCTGTGAGTTGGAAAACAACCTGCTCAAATAGGCATAGTCTTTACCAACGCGGCGGGAAATCATATCCGAGAAAGTAACATTCATTTCCGAAAGGTCAGAATGGTGAATGAGGTCAATAACCACATTTTTGATCGCCTCAACCGTTTTTTCGGTTTCGCTGCTGATCAATTCAAATCCCGGCACCTTTAAAGCCGAAGCGATCAATTGCACTCGCTCTTCATCCGGCTCGGGGGTAATGTCGGCCTGGCCCAATATGACCTCATTTACATGAAAGCCCAGGCTTTCCAATTGCTGACGGACGATCATCAGACAACGGTCGCAGACCATGTTTTTTATACGAAGCAGCATAATAGCAAAGCTATTACATTTTCATGCTTTTCCTGCCTGAAAAGAAATACCAGATTGAAACGGGTATAAAGATCAGGTTAAGCCAGGTATTGTAATTCCACTGAAAATGCTGCCCGGTCATTTGCATCCCACCGCTGTGCGGCTTTGGTAACCAATGCAATGCTGCAAAAGAATAATCGAGAAATAATGAAGTCAGGAAAATGCTGATAACCAAAAAGGCCAGCAGATACCACATTGTCTTGCCACCATAGTAACTTCTGAAGACCATGAGCATGGGTATGGTAACCAGGTCCGACAAGATAAAAGCGATCACCCCACCAAATGAAATACCGCCCTGCCACAGCACCGCCGCCATAACGATATTGCCTACCGAGCAAACAAAGGCAATAACAGCGATGAATATGCCCACAAGCGCATTCCAGCTTAAAACCAAAAAATGCGGCATTGAGGTATGCCCGGTTAAAAACAAGCCCTGCCAGAAGCTGTCGGGCACAAGCACCATTAGGATTGAGGCAATAACCAGGCCGATTGCGATGTCTTTCCCGACCATTGCTACGTCCATATAAAAATGACCGCTGGCGGTTTTGAGTTTGCCTAATATCCCAGGCTTAACGACTTCTTTTTTGGGCATGCTGTGGCAACAGGATTTTGGCGCCTGATGCTCATGGTTATGGGCATGACCGCCGTGTTCACTGTGATGGATCTGTGCTTTGGCCTCATCTTTTACTTTCGATGGGAAAAAGCGGTTAATAAGGATGGCAGAAACTACGATGAAGAACAAACCGCCGATGATCTCTCCGCCAAAGAATGACCAACCCAATAGTGAAACGATAACAATAAATATTTCAAACACCAGGTTGGTGCTGGCTACCATAAAAGATACGGCATTCGACCAGGTAGCGCCTTTGATCAATAACGTCCGGGCCATTGAGGCTGCGGCATAGGAACAGGATGAGGAAACCGCGCCGAAAAAAGTTGAAAGTGCTGTAGAGCCGACCGTGTCCTTTCCTAGTTTGGAAGAGATGCGTTCTGTGGATACAAAAGCCCGTACCAAAGACGAGAGGATAAAACCGAAGGCAAGCCCCCAATAAATATCCCATACCATATAAAAAAGACCGGATAATATTTTTAAAATAATGCTGAACATGACTACTGACTTAACATTACAAATGTAGCCGGCCCGCCGTTTTTTAATTTATAGATAAATGGATTTGATTTGCAGGATTCTGATTTTTGCCGCTTAAACCGAACACATTCGTTAATTGCAAAGACATACCAAACCTATATGGCTACCGGCAAACGGCTGCATTACACCACGCGCTTCGCTCCGGGTTTCATTCCACCGTCAGCCTCGCCACGCGCTGCAAAACGGAAATTCGCGCTGCTCATAACCGATTTGCTTTTATCCCAACAGCCCGCCACTCCTTATTCACCAATACAGCGAAGATAGCCCAACGCCGGGTAAACAGTCAAGACTATACAAGCGGGCTGTTGTATTGTTATTTCAGCGGCAGCCCGGCCTTGACTTTTTACCCGGCTCGCGCTGTTGGTTGCCTACATGGTTAATAAGGCATGGTTTGTTCACGATCGGTTCGGTCTGTTCTGCTTCTGAACCAATGAAACGGCGTAAACCCAAGCTGAAATTTATGACTTTAATGGCGTTAATTCTTTCTGCCTTGGTGGGTTGTGCCGGAGTATTTTCGTTAACCTCGATATTCAAAACGCGGCAAAAGTTGAGTAACGACAAAACAAAGGGGTCACAAGTTGTTACCCCTTTGTTTATAAGATATTACTGTCCGATTGCGTGAAGCAAACTCCCTCTTCGATATTTGTAAAAAGGTATCGTATTCTGCGATACCTTTTTACAATGGTTTAGTTTACGCTTTTAGGTTACAATTTGCGACTTTAAAGCGCCTTTAGTCAGCGTCTGGTTTATAACCTATTCGTCGCCTGGGCTGTCTCGATATTTGGTTGGAGTCTATCCTATTAGACAATTCATCAAGATAACTGAAAACTACCTCCATGTTTTTACCTTGATTCGCCAGCTCCTTTTTAATCTTCTCGATATCGAGCTTGATTTCCGTGTTTTCATTAATCATTTGCCGAAGTCGACTGAAAATACGTACGATCTGAATATTCACTTGAATAGCTTTTTCACTATTTAACACGCTTGACAGCATTAATACCCCGTGTTCGGTAAAAACTTTTGGAAGATATCTTCTACCACCCCAACTTGAGGTCACAATTTGTGACCTCAAGTTGGAGCACTCTTCCGCAGTAAGTTCAAACATAAAATCCGGCGGAAACCTGGTTATGTTTCGGTTAACCGCCTGATTTAGTACCTTGGTTTGTACTTGATAAAATTGGGCAAGAGCACTGTCCAGCATCACATTTTGCCCCCTTATCCGATAAATTTGATCCGCTAAAACGACCTCTGTTATTTTACTTATTTCTTCCATGGCAA
>JAFDZK010000276.1 GCA_018267005.1 Bacteroidota bacterium | reverse complement strand
GCGTATATCGAAGTTTTATCGACAATGTCAACTACTTTATCAAAATCCTGATCGTCGTACACATAAACCGTCAGTACCGGGCCGAATAGTTCTTCGCACATGGTCACATAGTAGGGGTCATTCACACGCAAAACGGTCGGTTCAATGAACCATCCCTTGCTTTTATCGTAGTTGCCGCCGGTGATCACTTCGACGCTGCTGTCTTTCTTAGCGGCATCGATATATTTTGCCAGCTTATCGAATGATTTCTCGTCGATCACCGCATTGATGAAATTTTCAAAATCCTCAACCGAACCCATTTTAAAAGAAGCAATATCCCGCTGCATTCTTTCTTTAATGGCGGGCCAAAGCGACTTCGGTATATAGGCCCTCGACGCAGCCGAGCATTTCTGACCCTGGTACTCAAACGCGCCGCGGATCAGTGCAATATTGGCTACATCCACATCTGCGCTTGGGTGAACCAGTACAAAGTCCTTCCCGCCGGTTTCGCCGACGATGCGCGGATAAGTTTTGTATTTATGAATATTGTTGCCGATGGTCTTCCAGATATTCTGGAACACGCCGGTCGATCCGGTAAAGTGGATACCCGCAAAATCCGGGTGCTCGAAGATCACGCTGCCGGCGGTCGGACCGTCAACATATACCAGGTTGATGACGCCATCCGGCAAGCCCGCTTCGCGGAATACCTGCATGATCACGTTGGCCGCGTAGATCTGTGTATTGGCCGGTTTCCAAACCACCACGTTGCCCATCATCGCTGCGGATGAAGGCAAATTGCCCGCGATAGCCGAAAAGTTGAACGGCGTCAGCGCGAACACAAAGCCTTCCAGCGGCCTTTGCTCCACGCGGTTCCACACGCCTTTGCCCGAGATAGGAGGCTGCTGCGCATAGATATGCGACATATAATGCACATTGAAGCGCAAAAAGTCGATCAGCTCGCAAGCCGAATCGATCTCGGCCTGGAAAGCGTTCTTGGATTGCCCCAGCATGGTAGCCGCATTCACTTTGGCGCGATACGGGCCCGCCAGCAATTCGGCAGCCTTCAGGAAGATGGCCGCGCGGTGCTCCCAGGGCATTTCCTCCCAGGCAGCTTTGGCAGCCAGCGCCGCATCGATGGCAGCGGTCACGTGGCTGGCATCACCTTCGTGGTAAGTGGCCAGTACGTGCTGGTGGTCGTGCGGGGGGCGAACCGTACCGGTTTTGCCGGAACGAACCTCCTTGCCGCCGATATACATCGGGATATCGATCTGTTTGGAGCGGGCCTCTGCGAGGGCTGCTTTAAGCGCTTTGCGTTCCGCGCTGCCCGGCGCGTAGCCTAAAACAGGCTCGTTCTGCGGCATCGGAACATTAAAAAATCCTTTGAGCATAGGTGTATAATTATTGAGTGGCGCAAAGATACGGTTAATGTACAGATGTGCAGATGGGTGGATGTGCAAATTACGGGATGGTGACAGAATAGTCCGAAAGTCCGGAAGTCCGCGTAAGTCCGAAAGTTGAAGTTATGCCAGTATCAGTTTCTTTGCCTCACGCGATCTTACCACCGCGTCATTGCGAGGAACTGCCCGCGGCTGCACAATGGGGTGACGAAGCAATCTCATGTTCAAAACCGGGATTATACAGCACACTACAGACTTTCATCAGCAGAGATGGCTTCTCCCGATAGCCATCGGGATCGCAATGATGATTGGGGGTGTTGTTTGTCCGTCCGTTTTTTAGGGCTGGGTGTGGTGAAAAAGCGCGGACAGATCCGTTAGGCACAAGAAACCATTAAACTCGTTTAAGAGTTAGCGCAGCAGACTCTTAAATGTGAGGGTAAATGAAGCACTCTGTGCGGGTTACAACCCCAATCATCAAACCAGGAGCTGAATTTCTATCAGACCTTTCTCCTGTTTATAGTAATCTACGCCCTAAACTCGTTTAAGAGTTAGCGTAGCGGACTCTTAAATGTGAGGGTAGATGAAGCACTCTGTGCGGGTACCATGCAAAAAGCTCAAACCAGGAGCTGAATTTCTATCAGACCTTTCTCCTGTTTATAGTAATCTATGCCGCTGCTATATTTATAATCAGCAGGCTGCCAAACCAACCCGGCTTTTACAGGGTTCTGGTGCAAGTAATTAAGCCGCTGGTCGATCATTTCTTTGGTTATCAGCTCTATCGGATGATTGTCCTGCTGCCAGAATTGAAATTTGTGATTATTACTGTTCTTTGAGGCTGCGCTCCTGAATAACCATAGCATCCAATGTTTTCTGCTTTCCTGCGTATTCTCTTCTATAGCATCTGTTATCTTTCTGCTCGTAAACTTTTTAATATCCCTGATAATGCCTGTCAAATCGTTGCCCGCTGCGGCAGAAACTATCATATGCACATGATTCGGCATAACGACCCAGGCGTGAACGATCAATCCTTTATTTGCTATGCTGAATTTTATGCTTTCAACTAATATCTCTTTATAACACTCCCTGCTGAATACGTCGATCCATTCAACTACCGAAAATGTAATAAAGTGCGGGCGTTCACTATCGCCGAAACGGTACCTGGTTGCCATCCTGGACGAAAGATAAGTTTTAATTTAATGCGGTTGCTCAATTGCCGCACAGAGTGCTCCTTTTAATAGATGATTTAAGTCATCCTGCGGAAGACTTAAACCAGAAGGGGAAGACTTAAACCAGTAGGGGGGATTGGTCTATCATCGATGCAAGATCCGAGCAATTCGATCGCCGTAGCCATTAAAGGAAATGAAAGGTACGGGTGCAACTTTACAACATCTCCGATTTGTTTCATTATTACCAATTCTATGAATTGCCGTTGTGTCATAAGCGAAGTAAGATTTTAGCGATAGCGTATAACAAAAATACCGTGAAAAAACGGGTTGATAGCTATCGATAAAAGTTTAATATTTAATGATATTTTTCAAATATGAAGTTCCCTAATTGGTTTAAAATCGTCTGGTGGATTCTATTGCTGATTTTCACGGGTATTATAACATTTTACAGACTAGCCGCTATAGTTAAAGGGCAGGCTGTTGCTATCGATATATTTATATTCTTAATATTTGTCGCATTAATGTTAGTGCCGATATTTTCTGAGATTGAATTTTTCGGTATAAAACTCAAAATGGAGATTGAAAAATTGAAAAAGGACATAACTGTTCAATTAGGCGACATAAGAAACGACATTAGAAATACTCAAAACCAAACCGTTCAAAATTTTTTTCATGGCTTTGGCCCACCGCCCCCGGATAATAAATTGCCTGAATTAGAAAATGAGATTGACGAATTGGTTACTCAAAAGCCTGTACGTATTCGGCAAGATGAGCAACAGCCTATTATTAAAGATGTACCAGATGGGAATTTAAAACTATTTAAAATACGTTTTAATATAGAAACGGAGCTAAGAAGAATTTGGCAAGACCGATTTATAGACAAATCGATTGATAAGAATTTGCCGCTATATAAAGTAATTCAGGATTTAACGCGATACGATATCGTTAATACTAACTTAAGCGGAATATTAAAGGAAATTTTAGCTATATGTAATTACGCTATTCACGGAGAAAAAGTTACTGATAATCAGATCGCTTTTGTGACAAAACACGCGCAGCAAGTTTTAGAATATCTCGCTGATATAATGTGACTTTATTTGTTGTCACGTTTTTCAATAGTCTCTTTGTCTGATTCGGGTAAATTATTATATAATTCATCAATTTCTTTAGGCTTCGTTATCATATCGTCTGCAATAACATTTATTAGTACAAATAAGCTATTAGCAATTTCAGGATTATCATTTATATCAATTTGGCCTGCATGCACAGCACTATTTCCTATAACTCTTAAAATGTCCAGTGCTTTTTGAATTTTTGGGGCTAAACCTTCTTTAACCAATTTCGCAATGTTATGATTAATGCTTTTATCGGATTTGGATATATATTTTAATAATTCCTCAATCGCTAATCTCAATAGGGCAGCAGCTGACCTTGGTGATTGATTTAAGATATCTTTGGCTTCATTATAAAGGTCAATTACACTTTCTGGTAAATCACTGTTGGGTATAGGTACATTTCCCGATGATGGTAGAATCATCTTTCCTCTAACCCATATACTTAATTTATTGCAGTGATAGCATTGGCAAAACTTTATATCATTTGAATAGTACACCATACTATATTGTCCTAAGCTGTAAGAAACCAAATACCAAGTTTGTGAGGAAAAGGCACCACAACTAGGGCAATTGAAACTTTGAGCGGAAAATGTTGGTGCTTTATATGGAACACTCATATCCAAATATAATAAACTTCACCTTTGTTGCCCCCATAAGAAGAATATATACGAGTTGGACCAAACTAGAACACATACAACAGGTTTAAGCTTCCATCGCTTTCACGTACAACGTATAACGTCAAACGTACAACTCCTTACCGCTTAAACGTCACGATCAGCATACGGTCGAGCAGCACACCCCCGCTACCGCAGGCGTCCCCGCCTCTGTCCCAATGCCTCCCGCGCCTCACAAAAAATCCCCCACATCCAATCCCCGCTCCCTATCCGCCTCACTCGCGTTCCGCTCCAGTATATCCGATACATTGAAAACCGTGCGCGGAATTTTGATCTGCAGCAGCCGGGCCTTTACCAGCCATTGATCATAAGCGCCCAGGTCGGGGTATAGGGTTACGTGGCGGCCTTTCAGGATGGCGCACATTTTCGGGCTGAGGTTGCTGATGCTGCCGCAGGCCAGCCAGAGGTATGACCTGTTGTGCCCGCTGGCTATGATGGCCGTCTTTTCGCTTTCTACAATGGCTACCGGCATATCGGGGTATTTTTCGAGCAGGTGCTCGCCGAAAAGACATTGCCTGACGTCAGAGGTCGGAGGTCTGAGGTCAGAAGCACAGTCCGACATCTGACTTCCGGCATCCGCCGTCGCGCGCAAAAGCGCGTGCGCCCAGGTGATGTGGTTGTACGGCTTTTTTACCCGTTTACCGGTTGTGGCATCGTACAGCATTACCTTGCCGGTGCGTACCTGTCCCAGGGTGTCCATCTGCCAGAAGATGGTAGCGCCGTGCCAGTGTTTGGATGTGCCGATGTAGTAATGGCACACCAGTTTGCGGGTAAGCTCCACGCCGAACCTTTTGACCAGGTATTGCACCAGGTTGTTGCGCCGGTATTGGCGCAGCGTGGCGTTCACTATATCCGGGTTGATGCAAAGAAAGTTTTTTGGTCCATGGTCCATAGCCGATGGCCGGTTTTTCTTTTTGATCGACCATATTCTCCCCTTTGGTTTGGCTATTGACCATGGTCTATGGACTGTCGACCCGGTTTCCCCGAAATATTGCCCGGGCTTGTAATGATACCCGCAGCTATTCTCGCGGTCGCAGCGGCCAACGTGATCGGCTAAGGGTCGGCCGGTTTCGGTGTCTATGTAGCGTTTGAAGGTCTTGCGCTTGTCGTTGCATTGCGGGCAGCGCAAGCGCGAGGCGGGTGTGGTGTAAGGTTGAAGGATGTATCTGGTCATTGGGGCATTGGGTCATTAAGTCATTGGGGCATTAGGTCATTTGTTGTCCGTCCGTTTTTTTGGATAGGGTAGCGATGGACGTTGCGGACACAGCCCTGCGTCATTGCGATCCCGATGGCTATCGGGAGAAGCAATCTCCGCTGATGCA
>JAFDZK010000275.1 GCA_018267005.1 Bacteroidota bacterium | reverse complement strand
TGTTTACCAGGATGTGCGCGGCCGATGGATGAGCGAAGGCATTTTCGAGGAAATGACGCCCGAGAAAGAAGTTCACAAGACCAACAAAGATGTCGACGAAGGCACTGATACCTATGACACCATCGACTGGCTCATTAAAAATATTGTTGGTAATAATGGCAAGGTAGGCGTGTGGGGCATTTCATATCCCGGTTTTTTCACCACCACATCGTTGCTCAGTCGTCATCCGGCATTGGCAGCGGCTTCGCCTCAGGCGCCCATGTCAGATCTCTGGCGTGACGACGGTTGGCACAATGGCGCTTTTCAGTTGGTGGGTAATTTTGGCTTTTATCCTGGTTTTACCAACAGGCAGGACGATAAGCCTACCCAGCGTAGGGGCGGCCGCTTGAATTACGGTACCGAAGACGGCTACGAATTTTACATGAACATGGGTTCGGTTAAGAATAGCAACGACAAATATTTTAAGGACACTATTCGCCTGTGGAATGAAATGATGGATCACCCGGATTACGACCAGCACTGGAAAGACCGCAATGTCTTATATCATCTGCATGACATTAAGACCCCTACACTTATTACCGGCGGCTGGTTTGATGCCGAGGATCTGTACGGCGCCATAAATACTTATAAAACATTGATAAAGAACAATCCCAATACACCGATATACTTCACCATGGGCCCCTGGGTGCATGGTGGGTGGTCGCGCGGTGACGGCGATCATTTGGGTGATGTTTATTTCGGCGGACCGACAGGGCCGTATTACCGCGAAAAGATCGAGTTCGCCTTCTTCAGTCATTATTTGAAGGGAACGGAGATGGACCTTCAACCTGTAAATACTTTTGAAACGGGTTCGAATCAGTGGAAAACTTATAAAACCTGGCCGCCGAAGGAAGCAGAGGACAAAAAATTGTATTTATTGCCAGGCGGTAAGCTGTCCTTCGATGAACCGAAACAGGCGAACAACACTTATGACGAGTTTGTGTCCGATCCGAATAAGCCTGTTCCGTTTTACGATGCCATTACGCTGGGCATGCAGCGCGAGTATATGGATGCCGATCAGCGCTTCGCTTCGCGCAGACCTGATGTGCTCACTTACCAAACCGATGTGCTTGAACACGACCTAACGCTCGCAGGCAACATCTGGGCCGACCTGAAGGTGGCCCTCACTGGTACCGATGCCGACTGGGTGGTAAAAGTGATCGATGTTTATCCCGATTCAGCTAAAAACAACCAGTACACGGCCAAGGGCACTTACATGTCGGCCTACCAGCAAATGGTACGCAGCGAGGAAATGCGCGGCAAATACCGCAACAACATCAGCAAACCCGAGCCCTTTGTGCCGGGTAAAATTACTCCGGTCAATTTTGAGCTCCAAGATATCCTGCACACATTTAAAAAAGGCCATCGCATTATGGTACAAGTGGAAAGCACCTGTTTCCCGCTCATTGACCGTAACCCGCAGCAGTTCGAGGACATTATGAAGGCAAACGATACCGATTTTAAAAAGGAAACGCATAGAATTTACACTTCGAAGGAGCATCCGAGTTATTTGGAGGTGAGGGTGATGGAATAGTCTAAATATTTCATTTGGCAAATAGCGATTGGTTTCAAACCATCGTTATTTTTGTTTATAAACCATTGCCATGAAACACATTCTGTTTACAGCCTTTTGCTTGTTTTCAATCGCGGCGTTCTCGCAATCCAAACAACCCTACATCCTTGAGCACGAACAGGATATTGCTAAAAACGAGCCGGGTACGCATAACGGGGGGGCAGCACAGTCGGCTATAGTTTCTTTTCAAAGGCGGACAGCCTTAAACTAACTTTCCGCAAGCGGGTGCTGCATCCGGGTTCGGCAATAGGGTATCACCTGCAAATGGAAGATGAAGTTTACTATATCATCAGCGGTACGGGCGAAATGGAGATGAACGGCAAGATGTTTCCGGTAAAGGCTGGTGATGCGATATTAACCCGTCCCGGCAGTTCGCATGGATTGAAGCAAACCGGGAAAAACGACCTGGTGATCATTATTACGTATTAACATGAAGTTGCCCTGTTTCAAATAAGCCTGGAGGCCCGTAATGATCATTAAACCTTCAGCATCATGTATAGGAAATTTACTGCTCTGGCTATTGGAATAATACTTCTCTCCGCTTGTAAAAAGAACCTGCAGAACAACGCCTGTGGAACACAAGTATGTACTGCTCTTTTTGCTACGGTTATGGTGCATTTTGCTGATAATCAGGGTGACCCCATAGCAGTAAGCAACTTTGAGGTATTTGACTTGAGCACCAACAAACAAATTCAGCCCGGCCTTGCAAATTACGACCTTGTTAAGGGCGCCTACATCATTGCTAATGATAACGAATTAAAGGATCTTTCCACCGACGGCGACAATATCAGGGTTACAGGGACGAACCCTGCCACCGGCCAAACTAAAACAGCTATTTTCAAGGTCGCCGGTGGCTGCAACTGCCACGTTACCAAGATATCCGGCCCTGATACGATCCAGTTCGACTGATCATTCCAGTACCACGGTCTTATTCTTGTAGATAAATACCCGGTCATCAAAAACCAGGCGTAAGGCTTTGGCTAATACAGCGGTCTCGATCTCTTGTCCTGCTTTCATCATATCGCCGGCTGTAAATGAGTGCCCGGCCGGTATGATCTGCTGGGAAATAATTGGCCCTTCGTCCAGTTCGTCCGTCACAAAGTGCGCCGTGGCGCCGATAAGCTTAACCCCCCTCTCATAAGCTTGCCGGTATGGATTGGCGCCGGCAAAGGCAGGCAAAAAGGAATGATGAATATTGATGATCCTGCCCGGAAAGCGGCTTACAAAAGCCGGCGATAGCACGCGCATGAACTTGGCCAGTACGATGTAGTCATATTCATATCTGCTGACAATATCAAGCACCTGTTGTTCCGGCTCTTCCGAAGGCTCATACTTTACATGATAAAAAGGCACGTCGAAGCGTTTGCAGATGTCTTCCAGTGTAACATAGTTGCCGATAACACATTGTACCGAAGCGCCCAGCGTTTTAAAGTGGTTGCGCACCAGGATATCGGCCAGGCAATGGTATTCCTTCGTCACCATTACGATAACCTTCTTTTCGGGCTTAGGATTGACGTTCACCAAGGCCCCGTCCGGTAAAAGCGCGCGCAGTTTTTGCTCCAGGGCTTTGCTGTCGCTTAGCTTATCGATTTCGAGCCGCATAAAGAACAGGTTCTCGCCCTTGTCCACGTGCTCGTTCATCGAAACGATGTTCAGGTTTTCGGACGCAAGCAGCCCCGATATACTGGCGACCAGCCCCACGCGGTCGGCACATTGTATAACAACAATCATTTGTTTTGTGAGTGAGGCACAATAATATGCAATTACCTGTAATAAAGTTTAATCGCAGGCACTGAACAACGGTTTGGAATTCGAAAACAGTTATGTAAGCAAAGCTTATTGTTTTATACGCGTCTCGTGCTCGATCATCGTATTGCCGCCGACTGTTATGGTATCGGTGATATGCAGTGTTAATTGATTGTTTACTTTATTCAGTGTAGCATAAAAACGCTGACCGGTCCCTGCCTGGGTGGTTTGCCTGAAAGTGAAGCTGTTACCATTGTGCACCCAGTTCAGCGGTGTGCTTGCCTGGCCGGGCTGGCCGAGCGTAACGATAACGCCTGTGTTGCTGCCTGCGTTTGAAAGCACACAGGATGTACTACCTGTGTATTGCCCCGATGCCGTGCCATTAGCATTTACTGTAAGCATATTATTCTCAATGCAGGGATATTGGGCTGCTGTGGCGGATACGTTGCCCTGATCGAAAGCGGTCATTTTCCAATTGCCTGTGATATCCAGTAAGGGGGCCGCATTGTCTTTTTTGCAGCCGGCTATAACAACGGTTGCAACGGAGAGGAGGATAAATTTCTTGATCATTTCATTAGGGTTTAATGGTAACAAAAAGGGCAGTCAAATTGAAATTTGTCAGCCCAACTAACCATCCAACGTCAAAAATTAACCGATGTTTTACAATTAGTCAATTTATACAAAGTGGGACGAAAATTGCTTAAGTGACTGTTGAAAACTTTTTGGTGGGAAAAAATGTAAAAAAGTGGGAAAAGTAGTTTACTTTTACTCTACAATATTGCCAAAGTGTAAGTATGCCTCATTTTTTGGGTGAATTTGAATGTAAACTGGATGCCAAAAGCAGGATGATGATCCCGGCCGGCCTCAAAAAACAGCTGCCGGATGCTGAAAGAGAGGGGCTTGTCATCAACCGTGGCTTCGAAAAGCATTTGGTTATTTACACCCGGAAAGAATGGGATAAGATCGTCGACGACCTGGCCAGGCTGAACCAGTACGAGCAGAAAACAAGGGAATTCATCCGGTATTTTACCCGCGGCGCGTCCGAGTTGATGTTGGACGGTGCCGGGCGTGTGCTGTTGCCAAAGGCGCTGATGGAATACGCAGGTATCAAGGCCGACGTGGTGCTCGCTTGCCAGTTTAACAAGATCGAGGTTTGGGCCAAAGATGCTTACGACGGCCAGATGGATAACGAGCCGGAGAATTTTGCAAGGCTGGCCGAAGAGGTGATGGGCAACGGAAGGAGGGCCGCCGGTGAGTAATTATCATACACCTGTGATGCTGAAAGAGTGTATAGACGGGCTGAATATCCGGCCGGATGGCACTTACGTCGACGTAACCTTTGGAGGCGGCGGTCATTCCCGCGAGATCATGAAGCGTTTGGGGAAGAACGGCCGTTTGCTGGCTTTCGACCAGGATGCTGATGCAAGGCAAAATCTGATCGACGACGAGCGTTTTGAATTTGTAGATCAAAATTTCCGTTACCTCAAAAATTTCTGCCGCCTGCATAATGCGATACCGGTTAACGGTATCCTGGCCGACCTGGGGGTTTCCTCTTTTCAGTTCGATCAGGCTGAACGCGGTTTTTCAATTCGGTTTGATGCCGAGTTGGATATGCGCATGAATCAAGCGGATAAACTGACGGCAAAAGATGTGGTGAACACTTACAGCGAGGCCGACCTGCATCGCATCCTCGGTATTTACGGGGAGATACAGAATGCCAGGTCGCTGGCCAGAACCATCGTTACAGCCAGGCTCAATGCTCCGATCAATACGGTTGCTGACCTGAAAAATGTGATAGCGCTTCTCATACCGCGTGGAAAAGAGAATAAGTACTTGGCGCAGGTTTTCCAGGCCTTGCGGATCGAGGTGAACCAGGAGCTGGAGGCTCTAAAGGATTTTCTGATCCAGTCGGCCGAAGTTTTGGTATCGGGTGGCAGGCTGGTAGTGATGTCCTATCATTCGCTGGAAGACAGGCTGGTCAAGAATTTCATCGCCAAGGGCAAATTCAGCGGCGAGGTGGAAAAAGACATTTACGGGAATGACAAAAAACCGTTCGATGCGATCAGTCGCGGCGCGATAACTGCATCGGATGACGAAATAAAAAATAATAACAGGGCGCGTAGCGCCAAACTAAGAATAGCGGTAAAGAAATGACCAATCGTTTACGTACCGAAATAGAAGAACAGGAAGCCGAAAAGGAGCTTGTAGTCGAGGAAAAGCAGCCCGCCAAGGAAATGTCGGAGAAAGTGATCTGGCAACTGCTGGTCAAAAACTTCAACTCGGAGAAAGCTACCAACGCCTTGCCTTTTATCCTGTTCATGGTTTT
>JAFDZK010000274.1 GCA_018267005.1 Bacteroidota bacterium | reverse complement strand
TTTTAAGTGAATAAAATTAGTTACTTAACCCGCTGCCATCAAGATGTTTAGTTATTGAACAGGTTGATAAACAGCAACTTATAAGCTTTCCGGTGACCCGCTGATTTCGGGCGTTCGAGGTCACCACCAGGTCACCGGAAGGATGCGATTATTTGGTTTATTTTAGTGTAGTCCACAAATGAAAAACGCCATAAATCATTAATTTACAGCGTTTTTGGTTTTGCTTGAAATATAAGATGCGGAGAGAGAGGGATTCGAACCCCCGGACCTTTTACAGTCAACGGTTTTCAAGACCGCCGCAATCGACCGCTCTGCCATCTCTCCGGGGGCAAAAGTACAAAACCGCGCCGAATTGCCAAAAACGATGTTCAGATTTTCAGTAAACTGTAATTAATTGATTATTAATTACTTGAATTGGTTTAAATTGCAGATGCCCTGAAACGCCGGTTTCGGTTTTAATATTTGTTTTGATAACTTGCACAGGTATGGCACGTTTCAGCGTGGATCAGGCCCCGTCCAAATATTATAAGTTCGCCTTTTGCGATGGGCTTGAAGCGCTGTCTGTCAATAATCATCAAACGCCTTTCCCGGCCCATTTTCATCCTACTTTTAATATCACGCTCGTGTATGCCGGCACGTTCAATACGCAGCTTACCGATAAGATGGTATTAGCGCCGTCGGGTAATATACTGATCACTAACCCGGAGGAAATTCATGCCAATCCGTTTCCTAAAGACAGTTCGGTATCTTTTTTTACGTTTTATATCAGCCGGTCGTTCCTGGAATACTGCAACCTGGGCAAGCCAGTAGTCTTTCGGCAAAACGCGATCGATGATGCCGCGTCGTTTACGAGTTTACATTTGCTATCGCTTAAGCTGGTTATGGGCCATGATTTCCTGGTTTTGGAGAATGAGCTGAGAATTACATTGTCCGCGCTGGCCGCAAAATACGGGTCAGAACATCCGCGTGAACCCGCCGGGGAGCATTTGCTGTTTCGTGAAATGCTTAGCGATTATGATTTCGAAAAGTTCTCTCTCGCTGATGCCGCCAAAACCTTCGGTATCGATAAATATAAATTCATCCGGCTGTTTAAAGCCCAGACAGGTTTGACTCCTAATAATTACTTTATTTATCGCCGTATCGAAAAAAGTAAAGCCATGCTGGCCGAAGGGCAGGACCTGCTGAGCATCGCCATCGACCTTGGCTTTTACGATGCCGCGCATTATTGCAACCACTTCAAAAAATTCACCGGTGTTTCGCCGACGGGTTATACCGGAGGGTAGTACTGCAATATCTTACAATTCATTCTGGCAAACCCGGGGTAATTTTGAGACATGAAAAAGCTATTACTTCTGTTGTGCTGCCTTCCGGGCTTGAAAGGCTTCGCGCAAAATTTCACCAAACAACAATATGCAGCAGACCTGCAGTATTTTTGGCAGACGCTGAATGACAATTACTGTTACTTTCAGAAAAAACATGTCGACTGGCAAAAGTTAGGACCGATCTACGCGACACAAGTTGACACCGTGACGTGTCGAGCCGGTTTTGTATCTGTCATGGAAAGAGCCGTTTATGAATTATACGATCATCACTGCGGCTTGCGCACCAATAATGCCGATTCACGCAGGCTGGTACCAACAAGCGCCGATATCTGGGCTGAATATCAAGGCGTTAAGCCGGTGATCGTGGAAGTAAGAAAAGGTTTTGGCGCGGAAAAAGCGGGTATTAAGGCAGGGTTCGAAGTTGTAGCCATAAACGGCGTACCTGTTGCTAAGGCAGTCGGCATGTTTTTGCCGCATACGGTCAATGAAGAGTCGAAAAGTTTTGCTCTGCGATTGGCGCTCAATGGCGATCACCATACTCCACGCAAGATAACGCTGAATAATGGAGGTAAAGTGACTGATTATTTTCCGGATAAAGACGGCCTGATGCTTGAGCACATTATTTACCCTGCATTTGTTGAATCGAAAATGATTGGCAGCACAGGTTATATCAAGGTTAACAATTACCTTTTCGATGACGCGATGATCACAAGGTTTGACAGCGTACTGGACAAAATGATGAATGCAAAAGCGCTTATCATCGACCTAAGGGAAACGCCAAGCGGCGGCAATACGTCGGTCGCAAGGGCGATATTGGGACGGTTCATCACAAAAGAGCAGTTCTATCAAAAACATGAATTATATGCCGAAGAAAAGGCAACCGGCATAAAACGAAGCTGGGAAGAGATCGTGTCGCCAAGAGGTAAGGCTTATGCAAAACCTGTTGTTGTTTTAGCCGACCACTGGACAGGCAGCATCGCCGAAGGTATTACGATCGCTTTTGATGGGATGAAGCGCGCCACGGTGATCGGAACACAGATGGCCCGGCTGAACGGCGCTGTTGACGGCTTTGAGATGCCCAATACAAAAATTGGTTTTAGTATCGCCACCGAACGCCTGTACCATGTCAATGGGCAACCACGGGAATTTTATAATCCGGCAATAGCCGTTGATGTGCGGGCCCAAAATGCAGGAAATGATGTAATATTGCAAACGGCGATCAATTACCTGCACAAAACAATCAAATGACATGAATACCGATCAAAAGATAAATTTCGCCAGCGAGAACTATGCCGGCGCGCAACCGGATATCATGCAGGCGTTAGCCGATGTGAACAAAGGCAGCGTGCCGTCGTACGGAAACGACGAATATACTGCTGATGCGATTGCAACGATAAAACGGCATTTCGGCGACGATATCGAGGTTTATTTTACCTTTAATGGAACTGGGGCGAACAATTTCGGCCTGGGCGCTGTAGCGGCAAGGTTCAATTCGATCTATTGCTCGGATGTGGCTCATTTGTATGTTGATGAGTCCACAGCGCTGGAATCTTTTACTAACTGCCGCTTATATCCTGTCCCATCCGAAAGCGGCAAGATCATTCTGAGCGAATTAAAAAATGCCATCAAACGGATAGGGGATATCCACCATCCGCAACCAGGGGTGGTATCGATAACCCAACCTACAGAATATGGAACCGTTTACACGGTTGATGAACTAAAAGCAATCAAAGCGCTTTGCATCGAGAACAATTTACTGCTGCATGCCGACGGAGCGAGGTATTTCAACGCAGCCGCGCATCTTGGACTGTCTCTTAAAGAAATGACCCGCGATGCGGGCATCGATATCCTGACACTGGGCGGCACAAAGGCGGGAATGATGTTCGGCGAAGCCGTGATATTTTTTACCAGGGACACCAGCGGCTCACGCAAATACAACTTGAAAAGGAGCATGCAGCTCGCGTCAAAAAACCGTTTTATCGCGGCCCAGTTTACACGTATGCTGCATGACGACCTTTGGCTTAAACTGGCCGGCCGCACCAATAACCTGGCTGCGGAATTTGAAAAACGAATAGCAAATATACCGGGCATATCCATAGCGCACCCGGTTGAGACGAATGCGGTGTTCCTTAAAATGTCTCCGGCAATACATGCTAAAATGCAGCAGCATGCTTACTTCTATTATTGGAACGATCTGAAGGAAGAAGTACGCCTCGTATTCTCATTCGATAACACGCTTGAAGAGATCGACGAATTTATCGGGCTTTTGAAAAACTACACAAAATAGCGGGTCTATTTGTGGTGATTTTCCAAGGGCGGGGTACTCCTGAAAGTGTTGAACTTGGGCTTGACGATCTTGATCGAGCGTTTGGACAGCTCGATGCTGGCGTTTAATTCAAACCCGATCAATATGATCAGCGAGTTAAGGTAAAGCCAGATCATAACGACTATCAACGTACCGATGGATCCATACACTTTATTGTACGATGAAAAGTTATTGATGTAGTAAGTAAAGCCCAGCGAAGTTAAGATAGCCAGCAGTGTGGCAAGGATGGAGCCCGGGCTCAAAAATTTCCAGCGCTGTTTATGAGCGGGGCCATACCGATAAAGCAGTGATACCGTCGTAAAGAAAATGATGATGACGATCACCCATCGGGACAGTGCGATAACGGTATACCAGGCATGTGCGCGGCTGGCGATATGAAGTTGAAGAAAAGTCAATAGTTTGCTTCCACCGATCATAATTGCGACCGCCACCAACAGGGATAAACTGATAACAACGGTAAGGATCAAAGCCACCCACCGGCGGCGAAAATATCCGCGGGTTTCGGGCTGAAGCGACGATTTATTAAACGCCTGCATCAGCCTGTCCACGCCGTTTGTCGCAAAGAATAAAGTGGTAAGGAAGCCGAAAGAGAACAGGCCACCGCTTTTCTTTTTTACAATCTCGATGATGGTATCATGGAAAGCGCTGAACGCATCTGCAGGCATGATCTGCGACATAATGGTCAGCAAGTTGTCCTGGAAATGTTTGATCGGGATGTAAGGAATTAAGGTGAACAGGAATATCGTTGCCGGGAACAGCGCCAGCATAAAGTTATAGGCTAATGACGATGCTTTATTAGCAACCGTGCCCTGGCTGATCTCCTCAAAAAAGAACACCATGACGGTATATAACGATATGGGTTTAAAACCCGGAAAGCCGATGTATTTGGTACATTCGACGAGGTACCTGTAAAAGACAAACCGCCGCAAAAACCGGTGAAGCCATTTCATTTCAACCCAAATCTACTCAAAAAAAGGCTTCAGCTTATCTATAAATTCCTGCGGCGGCAGGCAAGGCCGACTGGTCTTCATATTAACAAATACCAATAGGGTATCACCGGTATTAATCAGTTCATCTTTAGCATTATACAATTCATATTTGAAGTGGATCTTTACGCCTGGCATCTTATCCATGATCACTTTCACGCTAATTTCTTCATCATATAGCGCCGGCTTCAAATATTTGCAATGCATCTCCGACACCGGCATCATAATGCCCGACTCCTCCATGCCGCGATAAGTCATGCCTAAACTGCGCAGCATCTCCACACGGCCCACTTCGTAAAACTCGGCATAATTGCCATAATACATGTAGCCCATCTGGTCGGTCTCGCCATAACGCACTCGTATTTTGGTGGTGTGCTCAAACATTACTTTTTGATATTTCGTTCGTCGAGGGCCTTTTGGTATTTGCGGGCATTAACCATGTGGTCGGCCTGATTTGTAGCGAAAGCGTGATAACCGGAAAAATCCGCCTTGGCGCACATGTACAGGTAGTCGTTCTTCTGGTAGTTGAGTACTGAATTTAATGCATTTACCGAAGGCATCATAATAGGACCTGGCGGCAAACCCTTATTTAAATAAGTATTGTAAGGTGAGTTATACGACAAATACCTTTTCAATACCCGGTGTATGGTAAAATCCTTCAGCGCAAAGATCACAGTCGGGTCCGATTCCAGCTTCATGCCCTTTTTCAAACGGTTTAGATAGAGGCCGGCAATGGTGGGCATTTCATCGTCGTGCAGCGCTTCCGCGTCGACCAGCGAAGCTAAAACCGATACCTGGATCGGTGAGAGGTTAATAGCAGCGGCTTGTTGTTTACGTTCGGGCGTCCAGAATTTCTCGTAATTGGCATACATCCGCTTGAAGAATTTTTCGGGAGTAGTATTCCAGTACAGTTGATAAGTGTTCGGGATAAACATGGCATACACATTGTCGGGTGTAAACCCATATTTTGACACAAAGTCTGCCGAATCAAGCAAATGAATGACGGATGCTGAATCGGGTTCGATCTTTTTAGATACAAATCCTGCAAAATCCTCTTTAAGTC
>JAFDZK010000273.1 GCA_018267005.1 Bacteroidota bacterium | reverse complement strand
GCCCGTATCGTAGGATACGACGGTAGTACACCCAAAACGCTGAAGAGGGCGGCCCTGTAAGGTCGCCCTTTTTTTATGGTCTATAAAAGCCAATACATTTTATGGATCAAAATTTTACGCCCGATCTGGTCAAGGACCAGGTGAGCCTTGTCGACCTGCTTTCCAAACTTGGTTACCGCCATATACGCGCCTCGGGCAAGGAACTGATCTACCTCAGCATGATCCGCGACAATGACACCGTTCCGTCCTTTTGCGTCAACCGCGAACTCAATGTATGGTACGATCACGGGCTGGGCGCAGGCGGCAGCGTGATTGATTTTGGCAAAGCTTTCTGGCCCGGGATTCCTTTCCGGCAAATGCTCATCAAACTTTGGGAAGCCGCAGATTTAGATCCGGCAGATTTACCAAAGATGCAACGGCCCCGCAAAGTGCAGAAATTGCCGCATTACACCGTCGATTCGGTAAAAGAACTAGGCAGTACCCGCGTCATCGAACTTTATCTCTACCATCGGGGCATCCGCGAAATTGCCGAAGGACTTCTAAAAGAAGTGCATTACACGGTCGAAACTTCTCCGGGCATCAGCAAACCGTTTTTCGCTGCCGGGCACCGGAACGAGCTGGGCGGCTGGGAAGTTCGAAACAAGTTCTTCAAAGGTTGTTTGGGCAGAAAAGGCCTGACCATTATTAAAGCCAACGAACGGCAACTCTGCGTATTCGAAGGTTATTTCGATTTTCTCAGCTGGAAACATGAGCACCCGGAAAGGGATGCCAGCATTTTGATCCTAAATAGTCTGGCATTGATCAAAGGCGCCATCAAGGTCGCCACTTATTATCCCAAAATCGAAACCTATTTCGATCACGACAAAGCGGGCAAAGCGGCCACGGCGCAATGGATAAAGGCCCTGCCATACTCCATTGACCGGTCCGCCTGCTACGAGGGCTATATGGATTACAATGACAAGCGAAGGGCCGAGGCCAAAGCCCAACGTCAGCGGGAAAACCCCAAACGCAAAGGCATCTTCGACGGGGTCGAAGTCCCCTTTGAACGCTGATGAGCAGTTTAGCACGAAAATTGTTATATTTGTTATCAATGAGAGTAGATGTTATCGATAATAAGCTGGAAGGCATATATATTTTTCCTCAAGACTTAGCGGAGATCGAAAAGCATATTGCCGAACTATATGAACTTAAGGAAAAGTTCAAGGATCAATCAGTATTTGACTTGTCTGCGAACCAACTTAAAGAAAAGCTTCGTCCAACAGTAAACAAATTGCGCAAAGAAGCGTGGGACAAAGGGTCTTATATTTCTTACGTACAAACTGATCCGTCTATTGAAGCCACTTTCGTCCATCAATATAAAGACGGCAAAAAGGAATATGTTGATATCGATACCGAAACGGGTAAAACCGTCCTGGTAAAAACCAATCGCTAATACCATTCATGCCCGAATTTTTAGTTATTGCCGGACCCAATGGCGCCGGGAAAAGTTCGTTCTCGCGTAATCTCTCTTCTCCCGGGGCGATTATTTTTGATCCCGATAAAGAAAAGAAAATTATCGAAAACAACTATCCGGACATCAGCGACGAAGCCATACAAGATGAATTAACACGTGTTTATGGGCACTTTGAAATGCGAGCGTTAGGTAAACAGTTAGATTTGACGGTTGAATCAAATCTCAGAAACGAATTCGTTGCGGAACGTGCAAAACTCTTCAAGGAGAATGGTTATCATACCAGCTTAATCTTTGCAGCATTACCTAACCTTAAAGCATCAATTGATCGTGTTCAATTGCGTGTTGATCAAAAAGGCCATTTCGTCGACGCCGAAAGCATCAGATATAATTATTCTGCCAGCCTTGAAAATCTAAAAAAGGTTGCCCCGATTTTTGACAACTTCATGTTACTCGATACAAGTCCGGCATTTGATGAAAGTCCAGCTTTACCATCAATCCTTACTATTTATAAAAATGGGTTAGAAGTCCGGCGTGAATCAAATTCTCCGAAATGGGCAATCCCATTATTAACAGAGCTTAAAGCAATTTTATCGCCGGACGACCCCGGACCACAACTAAAACAAGGCCCCAAACGCTAAAAAGTTCAATGCCGGCTTACCAGAGCCGGCTTTGTTTTTTGTATTGCAAGATGTCTTTTTGTCCGTCAAAAATTCTATGAATTTCCGGCATCCAAAAAGATCTTGCATTCGGCTTCCACGGGTCGGCCGAACGGTTTAACGGTGATCTGCGCAACTTGATTCCGATGGGTAGAAAAGCGAAGGGGCGCCCGCCCCTGGAGAATGGCAAGCGTGATAAGCGTATAGACACGCGGTTCACTCAGGCTGAAATCGAGCAGATCGAGGCAATGGAGCAAACGCTGGGCGTTTGCCGCACCGATCTGATCCGCCAGCGTTTGCTGGGTAATAGAAAAGCCCATGTTGTCAATGCTTCGGCTTTATTGCTGGAGCTGGATAAGATCGGCGCTGAGCTGGCGCGGGCCGGGAATAATATTAACCAGCTTGCCCGTCATGCCAATACGATCAGGTTGCGCGGCGATCTGCCGTCCTCACTGGTAACAGCATTTAATGGTTTGATGGAAGATTATGTCGGGAAACAAGCGGCGCTGGAAGTAAGCTTGCGGAAGATCATCCGGGCGATTTCGGTGAGATAGCTTGTTACATTGTTACACAGTTATAGGATAGTTTGATACAAGGATACCTTGATACTCAGATGCTCGGATATATTGATCGGCTGTTAGGTTGATAGGTAGTTACACGGTTAGCTTGTTATATGGTCGTCAAAATCATGAAGCCGGTACCCGTGTTCAACGCGGTGCGGTATAACACCAGGAAGATGGACAAAGGGAAGGGCGAACTGTTAAAGGTTTCTGGCTTCGGACCATTGATGGGTTACGGCGAAAAGCGGCCGCAGGATTTCAGGGCCTATCTGGAGGCGGTGTCGGCGTTGAATAAGCGAATTAAGAAGCCTGTTTTTCATGCCGTGATTTCGGCTGGAGGTCATTCGCATAGTAAGGAGCAATTGATAGAGATCGCTGAAAAGTGGATGAAGGCGATGGGTTATGGTGATCAGCCTTACCTGGCGGTCTTTCATAAGGACACAAAAAACAACCATATCCATTTGGTTTCAACGCGCATCAATAAACAAGGCAAAAAGATCAATAGTGGTTTTGAAAAAGTTCGCGCCATACGTGAACTGAATAAGATCATGGGTGTGCAGCCCGGCTTAATTGCGAACGAAGATGTTGCTAAAGCTTTAACCTATCGATTTTCAACCCGAGCGCAGTTTGCGATGATTTTGGAGCAATCCGGTTATAAGGTTCGTGAGAAAAATAGGCTGATAGAGGTCATCAAATTTGGCGAAGTGCAGGAAAAAGTTGCCTTTAAAACTATTGACCAAAAAATTAATGCCTGGTATTCCGACAAGAGCAGAGCTGCTGAATTAAAAGCCATTATTAGCAATTATCGTCAATACTATAACACAGATGCATTGCCTGCTCTCTTAAAGCAAAACTATAATCTGGATTTGAACTTTCATGCCGCTCCGGGAAAACCGCCTTATGGGTATACCGTGATCGACCATGAACAAAGCCGTGTATTTAAAGGCGGTGAGATCATGCCGCTCAAAGAACTGTTAGAAAATAAGGTGACTAAAGAAGCTGCCCGAGAAGATAAAATCGAAGAAAAAGCAGCAACTGAACATCAATATATTTCACCAGTTTCCATTGCTCAGGATATAGACGACGAGGCCGTTCATGGCCGCAAGCGCCGCAAGAAGCGCGCAATTTCCCGCTAAACAACTCAATTTTTATTTATGGTGATCATTATCGGCAACCAAAAGGGCGGCGCTGGGAAAAGTACGCTCACGCTGCTGCTCGCCAATTTTCTGACGCAGGTCAAAGAAATCAAGGTCACAGTCGTGGATATGGACTACCAGCAATCACTTGCGCAGAAGTACGAAAAAAGCAAAGTCTTAGAAAATATTGCACCTTACGAGGTAATCGCAGCGGAACTGGAGCATTTCCCGGTAATCAATAAGCTGATGGCGGAAAAGCCGAAGGAGGTATTGCTGATCGACCTGCCGGGCAAGCTGGATGATGACGGGCTGATCCCGATCTTCAAAGCGGCTGATTTGGTGATTTGTCCCTTTGCCTACGATGAGTTCAGCTATGAATCGACTATCCTGTTTTCTGTGGTATTGCGGCAGATCAATAAGTCATCGGTGATTTATTATGTGCCCAACCGGGTCAAGGCCAATGTGCGCTATGAGACGCAGCAGGATGTAAACACCCAATTGCTGAAAATCGGCAAGCTGGCGCCGCCGATACCCGACCGCATCGACTTTCAGCGCACCAACACTTTTATGACGCCGCTGGCGGTTGTCCCTATAATCCTCTCCGTTTTTGAACCGGTCTATGAAGAGATCAAAAAAATGCTCCCGGCTCCTGCAAATCGTTAGACTTATGGCCGAAATCAAAACACTGGCGGATGAGATCCGCAGCCAAATCAAAAAACCATCCAAAAAGCCCCAAAAAGACAAGGTCAGGATTGACGGCGGCGAAATACTGGAGCGGCTGGAAACGTATGACAACAGCGGCTTTAAAAGCATGGTCCACGTGCGCTTTGACGAAAAGACCGCCCAGACCCTGAACCATTTTAAAATGGCGACGGGCATAGACGTCACCAAGCTGGTGGCCTTTGCTGTACAGGACCTTTTCGACCATTACCCCGAACTCAAATCTATTATCAAACAATTTATCCAAAACTCTTACTTATGACCTGGTTCAAATTTTTACTATGGCTGGCAGGCCTGTACGTGGTGTATTATTTAATCGTGATGCTATGGGATATAGCCCGAAACAAAAAAGGCGCTTCAGATGCGGGCTGGACCAATGAGCTGCACTTTGATGGTGGTTTTGTGCCGCAGCGCATCGGGCAGGAAGACGCCGAAGAAGGCGAAAATCCCGTTTCGGCTCTGGGCGGCGTGACGCTCAAAGGGCTGTTCGACCTGGCCAAAGCGCAGTCCGTCGAGTACACCCGCGGCGTTAGTTTTTAGTTATGGCGCTGTACTTATTGTTTCAGCCGGGCATCGATGAAATGCAGCAGGCGCAGCAAAGCCTGGACCAAACCTTCTTCTCGGCTTCAGGCTGTGCGATGGTTCTGGCAGGCATCCTCGGTATTATCGGCGCGCTGCGCATTTATCACAACTGGCAAATGGGCCGCGAACGCATCACGTTCGAGGTCGCGGCCTGGTTCTTTTCGGCGCTTTTTATGGTTTTAGCCGGCGCATTTTTAAAGGGCCTTTTCGGCCTTTAAAACCAATTCTTTTCTATATCAGCTGCACGATCGCTTAAAGACAGCTCATGCTCATTCCTGATTTTTTCAATCAATTTTCATGTTACAAAAAGCCAAATCCAAATTGGCCCTGGCTGCGCTGTTCCTGCTCAGCCCTATCCTAGCCCTTGCCCAAAACGGCGTTACCGGCCTGAATACGGCAACCTCTACGCTGCAAACCTATGTGGACCCGGTCACCAATATCGCTTTGGTGATCGGCGGCATCGTTGGTATTGTCGGCGCGATCCGCGTCTATTCCAAGTGGAACTCCGGTGACCAGGATATCAATAAGGAACTCATGGGCTGGGGCGGCTCCTGCGTTTTCCTGGTGGTTTCGGCAGTGATCATCAAGGCATTTTTCGGCTTGACCTGATGGCGGGTCCCTATCCGATTTACAAGGGGCTGCAGCGGCCCCTTGT
>JAFDZK010000272.1 GCA_018267005.1 Bacteroidota bacterium | reverse complement strand
GGCACTTAATTTCGCTGGCCTTGCTCATAAGTCAAAAATAATAAATAGGGTCTGTCGAATACCGCAGTAGTATTATCGAATAACGAAGCTTTGAGACAGCATAACTTCGAAATTCTGCGTTCATTATTCATCATTCGATATTCAAACCAACAAAAAAGGGCATCCTCCCCAGGACACCCTTCTGTTGAAATTTAATTTAACTTCTCCCAACATGAGGGAAAAGACCTTCGGCTTTACTGCTGCTGATCATCCTGCCCGTCTGTATCGAGGGCAACTACCTTATAAGCTTTTTTACCGTTGCTATCCCTCATTTCCTGGTAATAGATACCATCTACAGAAACGTGATAGGTTTGGCCGCCAAGTTTTATCTTGCGGCAATCGGGCGGAAGCTTATAGACGAAATCGCCTACCTGGGGCTGAACCTGCGCGTTGCCCGTCTGATCGGTGGTCAGTTCGCCATCCTTACCGGCTACTTCGTACACCACGGTGCCATCGTCTTTGGTAACCGGCTTGTAATACACGCCTTTATATTCATAAAATTGTTCGCCGTTTATGTCTATCGGCTGCGCACCGTCGGGAAGCGATTTCACGGCTGCGCCAACAGGGGGCTCCACTACTGTATATTCATCGTTATTATACTGATAAAATAGTCCGCCGCTGTAATAGAACCAGGCATCATTCCAGAAGAACGGGTCATAGCCCCAGGGCAAATATCCGTAGGTATAGCCTATCCAGGGATAATATAAGCTGCCATAATAGCCCCCGTGATAATAGAAGTCGTGGTAACGGTCCCAATTATAATGGCCGCCATAAAAACCGCCGTGACCGTAAACCCCGCCGCCTACATAGCCGCGGGATGCCAGGCCGCGCCCGCCAAACGCAGTACGTCCGCTAAAACCGGTACGCGGCGCAACGCCCCTGTATGATCCCACACCCGAGCGGGGCGCAAAGCCGTTGCGCGGAGCAAAGCCGCTGCGCGGCGCGAAGTTAGAGCGGGGTGTAAAACTGGGTCGTGGCGCGCTCGGCATACCGCCGCCAAAGTGGCCGCCGCCTGAGAATCCGCCGCCGCCACCACTACCGTGAAAGCCGCCGCCGCCACCGCCACCGCCCCGGTGTTGCGCCATGGCAGGCACAGCTATTAATGCGCACATCGCCGCTGTTAAGCCAGCATGTGCAATCCTTTTATATATTGTTTTCATTTTATTTTGACTTTTTGTAAGGTTTTTCAATTGGCTATAATAAATATACAACTTTTCCAAACCGAAAGTTTAATTATATAACTAAACGTTTCGTACGTATTAGTAAGTACAATACGCGTACCCATTATGGTCATTCAGGGGTAATTTGTTTGTTACATTAGTTAATGCGATGGTTGCATTAACCGCGCATTCATTTTGATGTAACAGATAACCAGTACAGATTTTTTTAGTTAGGCTATGCGAAAAATTACTCTTAACTTTATACATCTGATTTTCACCCGGATAAAATTGTAAACCATGAACGAGCTAAAAGAACAGGCAGCGCCGCTGACCGACCTTGACCAATGGGAAGATGACGTTTTACGCCGATACCCCGAACCGGGGCAGGCTGCCAAAACGCAGGAAGAATTCAGGAATTATGACAAACCCGAAGCCGATGGCGTACGAGAGTTTTACCGCCTGAACCATAAATACCAGACCTACGGAAATGTGCTGGCCAAAAAAGCCAACTTCCTTAAGTTCGACAAGAAGGAAATGCCCTGGTGGGAGGCGCTCGAGTTTTTGAATACGCTGGTAGACGATTCGGACCCGGATACTTCGCTCGATCAATTACAGCACTTGCTGCAAACCGCTGAAGCTATTCGCGCCGACGGACATCCCGATTGGTTTGTGCTTACCGGCTTTATCCACGACCTGGGCAAGGTACTGTGCCTGTTCGGCGAACCGCAGTGGAACGTGGTCGGCGATACCTTCCCGGTAGGGTGCAAATTCTCGGATAAGATCGTTCATGCGCAGTTCTTTGCCGATAACCCCGACAGTTACGATGAGCGCTACAACACCAAATATGGCGTTTATTCGCCCAATTGCGGCCTCGAAAATGTACACATGTCGTGGGGGCACGACGAATACATGTACCACATAACCAAAAATTACCTGCCCGAAGAAGCGCTGTACATGATACGTTATCATTCATTTTATGCCCAGCACCGCGAGCGCGAATATGACCACCTGTTAAGCGATCACGACCAGGAGATGTTCAAATGGGTACTGAAATTCAACCCTTACGACCTGTATTCCAAGAGCGCCAAACCACCTGTAGTATCGGAACTGAAGCCGTATTACGAGGACCTGATAGCCAAATACCTGCCGTCGACCGTCAGGCTGTAAAGTTGTCAGGTAAGGATGGCATGCCGCCACAAATTACACGCGTGCGGGCTGCAAAATTAAAAAAGAGTACAAAACGTCGTATAAAAACACGTATTTATACGCACCAGGTATTTATACTATGGGCTAAGTTAGCGTTATTTTTGCTGATCCGCCCGTGCCCGACCAATTGCCGTTCATAGTATACCTCAAAAATGTATTGGAGGAAAATTTTTTTTGCAGCCAACATAACGCTAAGCCCGTGGTGAGCCTGGCCGAAAACGCGATGTCCATCAAATGCTGTTGCGAGCAGGCACAGGCCGAATGTGTTCAACTGGCCAGGGATCTCGCCGAAGTACTGGGCCTTACCGATTTGACTATCAGTTGATGACTGTGCAGCACTTTCGTTTAGATCACCCCGACATTTCTATCTCTCTCAAAAAATAGTCGCAATAAAAACTAACTTTTTAGTGAAGTTTAGTATTTTTATTCTCCTAAACCAACAAACCTTACGGTATGAAGTACAAATACCATTTGCTGACCTACCTGCTGATCGCTGTCACAGTGCTTAGTGCCCATAGTTGCCGTAAGCTTTATAACCCGCCTGCCCTAACAGCGCCAAACAGCTACCTGGTAGTAGAAGGTGCGATCAACAGCGGTGCCGACTCCACGATCATTAAATTAAGCCGCACGGTGAGCGTTTCGGCCGGCATGAAGTCGTCCCCCGAAAAAAATGCCTTCATCGCTGTAAACGGCGACCAGGGAGCGTCATTCCCACTAACCGAGATCAAACCCGGCACCTACGCTATTGCAAGCCTTAACCTCGACAAAACGCGCAAATACCGGCTAAGTATCAGAACATCCGACGGTAAGCAATATGCATCCGACTTTGTGCCGGTAGTTGATTCGCCTCCTATTGACAGCATTAGTTTCGACAGCAACGGCAGCCAGGCATCAGGCGCAGGGGTGAACATTTACGTCAGCACGCACGATCCGGCCAACAAAGTGCAGTACTACCGCTGGGATTTTACCGAGACGTGGGAATTTACCTCGGCCTTCGAATCGGCTTTCTATTCTACCGGCGATACCGTACTCGTTCGAAATAACACGATCGATAGCAACGACATATACCATTGCTGGCGTTCTGATTCGTCCAGTTCGATCCTGCTGGGCAGTACGGCAAAACTGTCAAAAAGTATTGTCGTAAATCAACCTGTTAACTTTATCGAATCAACTTCCGAAAAGGTGTCGCATGAATACAGCATACTGGTGAGGCAATATGCGCTTAGTTCCGGTGCCTATAATTTTTATACCATGCTGCGGAAAAACACGGAACAGCTCGGCAGTATATTCGACGCGCAGCCCTCACAACTGCCCGGCAATATCCATTGCATAAGCAACCCGTCCGAGCCTGTGCTGGGCTATATCAGCGCGGGCACAGTGTCGTTGCAGCGGATATTTATCATGGAACAACAACTGCCCTATTGGCGGCCGATAACTTATTACACGATCAACAACTGCACGCTCGCCAGTGCGGCGGACGATGCGAACGGAACCTGCTGCCTGTTCCACTACCGCAATAAAAAAGGTGAAATTGAAAACCAGGTCGACGAATATATCAATTATGATAAAGGCCACCCGGTAGACCCGCTTATACCGATCGGGGCAATACTCGATTACACAACTTCAAGCCGTATGGTAATAGGTTATACCGCCGCCAGCCGTGAGTGTACGGACTGCACCCTGCGCGGTACGGATATTAAGCCGGCGTTTTGGAAATAATACACCGCTTAAAAAATTTCGGCATAAAAACTAATTCCTTAGGGAAGTTTGCTATTTTTATTTCCCCGACTGAAGCCCTGGCCTTATGAAATACATGTACCAATTGCTGATCTGCTTCCTGATAGCCCTCATAGCCGTGTTGGCACATAGCTGCCGCAAGGCTTATGATCCACCGGTGATCAGCGCACCGAACAGCTACCTGGTTATTGAAGGCAATATCAGCAGCGGGTCCGATTCCACCTTTATCCGCTTAAGCAGAACGGTCAGGCTTTCGAGCAAAAAAACGCCGGCGCCCGAAACGAACGCTATGGTAACCGTGGAAGGCGACCAGAATACCTCGTACCCGCTTACCGAGATCAAGCCCGGCACGTACGCCACCGCCGGTCTTAACCTCGATCCCTCGCATAAATACCGGCTGAATGTAAAAACATCCACCGGCAAGCAATATGTATCCGATTACGTGCCGGTACTTGATGCGCCGCCTATCGACAGCGTGAACTATGACGCCAATGGCAACCTGGGGCAGGCCGGCATGAACATTTATGTAACCACGCACGACCCGGCCAATAAGGTGCAATATTTCCGCTGGGACTACACCGAAACCTGGGAGTTCCAATCGGCCTTTGAATCGGTTTACTACTCCAACGGCGATACGGTGCTGCCCCGCAACCTGAATACCGATAACATTTACCAGTGCTGGCGCAGCGATAGCTCAAACACCGTACTGCTGGGCAACACGGCGCGGTTAACCAAAAGCGTTATCGCCGGCAAGCCCATAGCGTTCATTAATTCGTCGTCAGAAAAGGTGACGGTTGAATACAGCATCCTGGTGCGCGAATATGCGCTTACTTCCGACGCCTACAATTTCTATTCGGAGCTGCAAAAAAACACCGAACAATTAGGCAGCATCTTCGATGCCCAACCGTCGGAGGTCAGGGGTAATATTCATTGTGTAGGCGATCCGCAAGAACCGGTCATTGGATACGTCAGCGCCGGCGCAGTATCGTCCAAACGGATCTTCGTGATGGCCAGCCATTTGCCGGTGTGGAACGCCGTAACTTTTTACACCCTCGACGGGTGCCGGTTGGCCGGAGATCCGGGCGATCCTACGGAAAGCTGTTGTTTGTACAGATTTACTGATAAGCTTGGGCGCCTGCAGAACCAGGTGAACGACTATATCAACTATAATATCAGCCACACGATCGACCCTTTAACCCCGGTCAACAGCATAGGGTTTCCCGGGCAGCCACCACTGGGCTATACTGCAGCCCAGCCCGAATGCGTCGATTGCACGCTCCGCGGCACCAATGTTAAGCCTGCCTTCTGGCAGTAAGCGGCTTGCCGAAACGCGGCCATTAACATGCGTCGTAACTCCGGCATAGCCTGTTATCTTCCCGCTACCACCAACTAAAAAAATTTTAGTTGCGAAACTAAAAACTTAGTAACATTTGTTATCTTTATCTCCGAACCATTATAAACCTGATGCCCTATGACGTACGGGTACCGCATTTTGACCTTTTTTTTGCTGCTTGCCTTCGCAACGGCGATGCACAGTTGCCGCAAGCCTTTTCAGCCGCCTGCCGTAACCGCGCCCAACAGCTACCTGGTGATAGAAGGCTCGGTAAACAGCGGCTCCGACTC
>JAFDZK010000271.1 GCA_018267005.1 Bacteroidota bacterium | reverse complement strand
CGGGGTGAGCGGCTGAGTCGTCACCTGGCCGTTATTATGCGGCCGGGCATCGGTATACGTATAACCCAGGTAGAAGGTCAGCTCGTCCATTGCGAGACTGATGTTGGTTTCGGCGCCGCGCGAGCTTACAAACCCCGGCGTGTTGACGAACGCATTGTTTTGAAGAATGAGGGCGTGATTTACGCGCGTATAAAAAAACAACTGGTTAGCCGTAAAAAATGCCTCGCCGATGGCGGTTTTGTAGTTGACATCGCCGTTTAATCCGTACGATTGTTCGGCCTTTGTATTACCGATATTCAGCGGCTGGATGTTCTGGTAACCATCTTCTTCGGCTTCGTCGTTGAACAGGTTTGGCATTTTATAGCCCAGCCCGCCACCGATACGGCTGCTGAAATGCTGACTTATCTTAAACAGCGCATTGACGCGCGGCAAAATAAAAAGACCGTTGGCCGGCTCGCCGGGCGGAGGCGTATTTATCGGCCCTCAGACCGCTTTCAACAGAAAACCAGCTATTGGCTTTCCAGGTGTTCTGGATAAATGCGCCGATAGTGACCTGGTGATAGCTCAGGTAGCTCTCGGGTGGCAAGGCATCGAATTTATCGGTGATCAGGTTCAACCCGGTTACCCAGGAAGCGCTTTTGCCATTTTGCACATAGTTCAGCTCGGTAAACGACGATACCTGCGTACCCCGGAACAGCGAACCCGGTTCACCCAGCTTCCTGTTAAAATAGCCGACGGTATTTTTGAAGTTGAACTGCCGCGCGCTGTCGATCTTATGCGTGAACACCAATTGCGTGGAAAACCGAAAAGTTTGGTTCCGCTCGAAGTATTGGTGCAGGCTGTCGGGGTGCCCGTCGACGACCTGCATATCGCCGCCAAGCCGGTTCTCGTTGGTGATATTCACCCCAAACCAGCCCGAATTATGATCGTCCGCGTATAAGAACACTTTCGGATTCAGTGTAAAACGGTGTGTTAACGGTACGGCGCTAAAACCCTGCCCGGAAGGATCGTAGGCGCCATTATAATTATAGGAGCTAAAGATGGTGGCGCCGATATGCTTCCATTTTTGAGAATACCAGGCGCTCCCGTCAAAACCTTTGGCGCTGGTGCCGTTCAGGAGCACGGTCAATTCCGGCTTGCTTTGCGGTGTTCGGCTGATAAGGTTTACCAGGCCCGCTATCGCTCCGCCGCCGTAGAGGGTGGACGCGGATCCTTTGATGAATTCGACCTGCTTCAGGTCGAGCGGACTGATCTGCAGCAAACTTAAACTGCCCGAAAAACCCGCGTATAAAGGCATGCCGTCCTGCAGCAGTTGGGTATAGCGGCTGTCGAGGCCCTGTATACGGAAACTGGCCGCGCCGCTAACCGCCGATGTGTTCTGCAGCAGGATGCCCGTGGTTTCGGCCAGCAGCATTTTAACATCGCCCGGGCGTTCGGTGTTTTTTTCCTCCAGCTCTTCGGTCGGAAGCACCTCCACCCGGGTAGGGATATCCTTCAGGCTTTGGTTGGTGCGGGTGCTTTCAATGGTTATACCACCGAGTTCGCCTTCCTGCGGCTCCAGGTCAAATATCACCGCCTGCCCCGCAGGCACAACCGGAAAAGTAACACCTCTTTCCTGCTTTGAAAACCCCACATAGCTGATGTCGATGATATGGATGCCATTGGGTATGTTACGGATAACCGCATTGCCCGAACTATCGGTAATGGCGGATAAATTCAAATCGGGGATAGTTACCGTAGCGCCTTTAAGGGCTTGCTTCGTTTGATCGCTCCTTACGAGCGCTTTTAAAGTATTTTGAGCCGTTGCCGTGCCAACCGTAAACAGGCAGGCAACAACGAATACAAATTGTTTCATTGGTAATTATATATAGATACCGGCTGCCCGCTGCGGTGCAAAAAACGCAAGCGGTCAAAAAAGCCTTTTAAAAAGTTAATTAGATAAAAATTAAGAGGGGTTAGGCGGCGGCAACCGGCGGCCTGAAAACGCCCGGCAGATAGCCGGCGGGCATGGAATGTTTTCTATACGAGGGCGCAATGCGCTCTACGGTTGAATAGACAGGCTTAAACACCTGGAACGATGCGACAACGATATTGGAATGGTTGGAAGTATGTTGAAACTGTATGCCGTTAGCGGAGCTTTCGGACTTGTCGTGCCGGTTGTGGCCCAGCAGGTCGCGGCCGTGAAGCAGGTAATCACCGACGAAGTCGATGACACCGCGTTCGTCGGGCGATGCGATCCGGGCATAACTACGGTACATTGCCGGCAAATCGCGCATCAGCGAAAAATCGCCCAAAGGCAAAATTAGGCTGCCGCCGAGGAATAAGAATGCCAGGAACAACGCCGTCAGCTTTTTAGCCGTACCCGGCCGCAGCGCTATAAGCAGCATTTTCTTCATCATTCTAAGCCGTCAAAACTATGCTTCATTTTTGAATTTTTTCTGAAAAAAAGCAGGTACGACAATTTTTCAGAGCACCTCGCTGGCCGGCTATATCACACCGGCCTGATTATTCTTTGCTTTTTTTAAGTGCTTTGTTCAGATTAACCTTCAGAATGGCACCCACTTGTATCCCCAGTCCGTTGGTCGCGTTATCGGCTATTTTACCGCGGAGATCGAACACACCCAACTCAGGCGAGATCGCGAGCACTTCACTCATGTTGTGGGTAAGGCCGACGGAACCGCCGATTGCCTGTACATAGTTCTGGCGTCCCCCGCCGGCGGCGGTTACTATATAGGTCTCGCTATACCTGGCATTGAGGGTGATACTTGTACTGGCCGACAAATTTGTGGTAAGCACCAAAGCGCCGCCTGGTGACCAGGCCGTACGCGCCTTGCTGAGCACGGTAACATAAGCAAGGCCGCCGCCGGCAATAACGCCAAACTGCCATCTTGCGGCCGCGGGCGTCAACCTGATCTTCAGGTCTGTAGCCGCACCCAAAGAAGGGCCTGCGCTGGAATAGGGCAAAGCCACAGTACACAGACGGTAACCAATATCAACGCCGTTGAACAGGCCGACACGAATGCCCGCATGGGCAAGAAAAGGTGTGAAATTGGTGCTGGCCGGCGACTGTATAAACGTAAGCTGGCCGCCGGTTCCGCTTATAAATGCTACCTGGCCGGGTTGCAAAGTCGACGCTGAACCAAAATTGAGCAGCCATTGCCCGAACGCCGCCTTACTGTAAAACAATACGAAGACAGAAATTAGTAAGATTCTTTTCATTAGGTCTGTAGGTTCAATCGTTCCCGGGACAATCTAAATACAATTTCTGGATTTTTTCTGTCCGCGCGCTGACCGGTACCGTTAAAACATTATTTTGGTTTAAACTGTTAACCGGGTTGATACTCCTGCCTTAATTTATTTAAATGTCCCTGAGTTAAATGTCAAAGGCCAAAAGTAATCCCGGCTTTACCGGCTCTGTTAAAGGAAAGATCATCATCGCTTCCATATTGGCATGTTTTGCACTTTTTATGGCATGGGACACCAGCAAAGACGCATTCAAAACCGTCATCAACTCATTTGACGATGTATCCGCCCCTAACGAAAAGCTCCGCCTGATCAACGAAATATCCGGAAGCATAGCGCGGATGGACCAGGTTCAAAAGTCGCTTTTTTCGAAAAGGTCGGCTAAAAACTCATCTTATATTGCTGAAAATAAAGAACTGGATAAAAAGATCGACTCGTTGATCAGTCTTTATCCCGGCAGGCCGGCCCAGGTAAGCCGCTTAAACTCTTTGAAGCAGCTTTTAAATCAGCGTGAAAAGCTGTATGCGGAATATATCAATGTAAAATCGGGGCTTGTGGATTACAAGTCATTCGAAGAGCAGGTGGAATCGCTGAATGATATGGTGAACAAAAGCGCCAAACAGACGGATAGCCTGGTTACCACGTCGGTCAGCAAAACGGCTGTTACCACGATCTTCCCTTCGCAAACTCCAGCAAAAAATACGGAACGGCGCGGCTTTTTCAAAAGGCTATTCGGCAAAAAGAAATCGAATGATGAAGTTGAAAATAAGCAGCCGTACCGGGTGGTCGATTCGGAGTACCGGGTAAAAACCGACACCCTGGCACGGGCCATGCGCGACAGTATGATCAGGAGCGTTGGCCGCACAATACAGGATCTCGAAAAAACACAGCATCACAACAGCTCGCTCTTTATCCGCAAGGAAGCAATGCTCAACAAAGCCAGCGCAAAAATGGTCGGCCAGATACAGATCATCCTGAAAAGAATTGAGAACGAAGCCGTAGTCCAGGCCAATGCCAGTGATAAAATAGCCGAACAGGCCGTTAAAAGCAGCGCAGAGCGTATAGGTTTCATCATGCTGGCCTTCTTTATTGCCATCTGCCTGTTGGTCTATCTTATTTTAAGAGATTTCTCTCGAATTAATAAATACAGGCATCAACTCGAAGCCGCCAGGGAAGAAGCAGAATACCATGCCGTAGCCAAGCAGCGGTTCCTTTCCAATATAAGCCATGAAATACGCACGCCCCTGCAGTCGATATTGGGTTATACCGAGTTGGTTAAGAAACAACCAGAGCTGAAGGATGAGAATATCGAAGCGATCTATAATTCGTCGCATCATTTGCTTCAGATCGTCAACGAGGTACTGGACTACAACCGTATTGTTTCAGGTAAACTGACCATTAACAGGGAATCCTTCAACATACAAAATGCTTTGAACGAAGTAATATCGGTGCTGCGCCTGCAGGCAACCGATAAGGGAATTCTGCTGAAGGTGGATTACGACTCCCCGTTCACAGGTCTCATCGGCGGCGATCAGTTCAGGCTAAAGCAAATGCTGTATAACCTTATAGGCAATGCCATCAAATTTACCAGCGACGGCCAAGTGGGCTTACGGGTAACCAGCACCGAGGGAGGCGAGCATATCCGCCTTCGTTTCGAGATAACCGATACAGGCATCGGCCTCTCCGAAAAGGACATCAGCCGCATCTTTAATGAATTTGAGCAGGCGGGGGACGAAAAAGCAACCCAAAAAGGCACCGGCCTCGGCCTGGCCATAACTAAGCAATTAGCCGAATTACAGGGCGGGAAACTTTGGGTAAAAAGCACGCCGGGCCAGGGAAGCTGTTTTACCTTCGAGCTGCCGTTCGGGAAAGTTTCAGCACCACAGCATGCCCGCAGCGAAGCAAATAAATCTGTTGACGAATTTTACCCGCATAAGATATGGGTGGTCGATGACGATCCGTTTATACTCAGCCTTACGACACAGCTATGCATGGAGCATCACATTCTGTGCAAGGGTTTTAGCAGGCCGTCCGATATACTGGATGAACCCTGGGATGACCAAGTGGAAGTTTTGCTGATCGATGTGCGCATGCCCGAAATGAGCGGTATAGAATTGTGCCACCTGATGCGTGCGCGCGTGCCGGCCGGAACGCGAATCTACGCGCTTACCGCCCAGGTAATGCCCGACGAAAATCAGAATATGCTGAAAGGCGGGTTTGATAAGATCATAGCCAAACCCTTTACTGAAACGGGATTGCTTTCAGCCCTGGAAAAAAAGGAAACAGCAACTGTAAAAGAGAATGGTTTTGATCCGGCAACCCTCGAAAAAATGACTTTCGGCGATGCTGAGATGATGGCTATGATCCTGGCCAAGTTCTCGGAAGATACCCTTAAGGATATAGAAGAACTGCGCCATGCGCTTCAGGAACCAGAGATTCCCGATATAAATTTGTTGCTGCACCGGATAGCCGGCCGAACGGCCCAGATCGGGGGTAAACAGCTCTCGCAAAGATTCAGGATAGCCGAAATGAAACTGGAGGTCGACAATAGCCTGACGGGCGAGACGAAGGACGA
>JAFDZK010000270.1 GCA_018267005.1 Bacteroidota bacterium | reverse complement strand
CCGTATTTGCCAAGCGAGGCCAGGTTGTCGGCGTTTACATCGCCGATAGAAATGGCCGTAAGGCTGGTATTCAGTTGGTCGGCAATGGCCCTGGCGTATGAAACCGCCTCATAAGCCGATTTCTTAAACTGGCCGCCGGCATTTTCCGCGTATATTAAAACTGGCATATATTGTCGTTGTCTTAAGTTAAAATTAAATTACCCGGGCTTCGCTGTGCAGCAAGCCGATCAGTTGGCCGGCATCATCAGCCGGTATCAGCTTCACCTGCCCGCGGGGCGCAGGCGTTTCATAGCTCAGTATTTCCGAGTTGGTCTTTACTTCCGCAGGCTCAACCACTTTCAGCGGTTTTGTACGTGCGGACATGATTCCCCGCATGTTCGGTATCTTCGGCTCGGCAACACCTTCGGCAGCGCCTGCTATGAAAGGGAAGGGGGTAACCAATACCTCTTTGCCGCCTTCTATTTCGCGCTCAACCGTGCCTTTGTCAGCATCGATATCCAGCTTTTTGATGATGGATACAGAGGGCATATCCAGCAGCTCGCCTATCATACCGGCTACTTTCGAGCCATTGTAATCGATCGACTCGCGACCGGTGAGTATCAGATCAAAAGGGTTTTGTTTGATGTATTCAGCTATCTGATAAGCGACAAACCACGCATCGTGCGGTTTGGCGTTGATGCGCACCGCATCGTCGGCGCCAATAGCCAGCGCCTTACGTATAGTAGCCTCGGTGGAAGTTTCGCCGACATTGATAACCGTTATCGTTCCTTTTCCGCCTTCAGTCAGCTCAATTGCCCTTGCCAGCGCGATCTCGTCATAGGGATTAAGGATAAATTGTACACCCGTGGTATTAAATTGGGTGTTATTATCGGTAAAAGTTATTTTTGTCGTTGTATCAGGGACATTACTTATGCATACCAGGATCTTCATCAGGCGGTTTGTTTAATTGGTAATGATCGAATCATGCGTAATTGTTTTTCATCGTACCCACAGCACACAGAAGGTTCATGAAAATAGGTTGCGCAAAGTTAGTTAAAAAACATAGAGATAAAAATGCAGTCAGGACGATTGGAAAAGTTACTGGAATTTTTAAAAAATGAGCCCAACGACCCGTTTTTGAAGTATGCCCTGGCTACGGAATATGTGCGGCTGAACGACACCGTAAAGGCCCTGGGATACTATGAAGACCTGGTAAGCAACCACCCGGATTATGTAGGCACTTATTACCACCTGGGCAAATTATACGAGGCACTTAACCGTAAACCTGAAGCCATTGTAATTTACGAAAAGGGTATGAGCACAGCGCAAAAGCAGCGTGATAACCATGCGTTTGCCGAATTGCAGGCGGTTTACCGCGAAGCGGCGGGTTTGGATGATGATGACTTTTAATAGCTTATAGTTCATGGTTCTTAGATCATAGCCATTCCCCGGTTTAGCCATGAACTAGACCATGAATCATGAACCGACAATGAAGAAACGACAACTACTATTTCTTCGCGACGTATTCATATACACCTTTACAGCCTTCGGCGGGCCCCAGGCGCATATCGCTATGCTGCTGCGCGAATTCGTGGAAAAACGCGGTTACATAACCGAACAGGAATTAATGGAATTGAACGCCCTGGCGCAGATATTGCCGGGCCCTTCCTCAACACAAACGTTAGTTGGCATTGCCTGGAAAGTGGGAGGATTGAGGCTGGCAATCATTACTTTCCTGGTCTGGATACTTCCTTCGGCCACCATCATGTGTATAGCTGCCATCAGCTACAAAATGTGGTTGACCCATAGCAAGTTTAACGAGATACTGCGCTTTGTACAACCCATAGCCGTAGGGATAGTGGCTTATGCGACCTATACATTTGCTAACAGGTTCCTCAAAACGCAGGTTTCAGTTATGCTGGCCGTTGGGGCGCTTATCTGTACGCTTATATTGCGCAGCGCCTACGCATTCCCTATCCTGGTGTTGCTGGGTGGTATTATTTCTTCGGCCCTGGAAACAGCGCCGCAGGAAAGCCAACTACGCGTAAGCCTGTTTGCTAATGTCAATCCCAAAAAAGTGATGTATTTTATAGGTATCCTGCTGGCGTTTGCAGCATTGGGTGCTATCATCAATCAAACATCGCCTTTCAGCCTGCCTATACGCCTTTTTGAGAACTTTTACCGCAATGGTATCCTCATCTTCGGCGGCGGCCAGGTGCTGGTACCACTGATGTTCACCGAATTTGTTGAGGTGAAGCATTATCTGACGAATTCCGAATTCCTTTCGGGTTTTGCATTCCAGCAGGCTTTACCCGGACCGACCTTCGCTTTTACGTCTTTTATCGGCGGCATGACATTGGGCAACAAAGGATTTGGTATAGGAGGACAGGTAGTGGGCAGCCTGGTAGCCATCGTGGGTATCAATCTGCCCGGACTTATACTGATCTTATTCATCGTGCCATTCTGGGAAGATCTAAAGAAAATTACACGAATACGTAATTCGCTGAGCGGCATCATGGCAGTCGCCGTAGGCTTTATGGCGACTGCGTTGATCATGCTAACCATTCCTTTCGGTTTGCACTGGGAGGCTTTCGGCCTGATGATAGCTACTTTCCTGCTGCTCAACTTCACCAAAATAAAAACCCCGATCGTTATCATTATCGGAATTATTTTAGGGTTAATCTTCTAAGGCCCTTAGGGAGTTAAGGGAATTAAAACGGTTCATCATCAATGTCATCCATTCGCGACGGGCGGATGATAAAGTTGCTCGGCTTATCAAAATCCTGCGATGGGTTCAGTCCCGTAAAAGCATTGTTTGCGGGCGAGAAGTTGTCCATACCCTGGTCGAGATCGGTAAACTTCACGAACTTGCCAACGAATTTCAATCTCACCGTGCCGGTCTCACCGTTACGGTGCTTGGCTATGATCACCTCGCCGACGCCTTGTGTTGGGTTATTATTTTCGTCGACTTCGAGGCCGTAATATTCGGGACGATAAAGGAATAATACCATATCGGCATCCTGCTCGATAGAACCGGATTCACGCAGGTCAGACAGCATCGGTCGTTTCGAAGCGCCTGGACGGTTCTCCACCGCACGGCTTAACTGCGAAAGCGCTATTACCGGAACGTTCAATTCTTTAGCTACGGATTTCAGCGCACGCGAAATACTGCCGATTTCCTGCTCGCGGTTTCCGCCTTTGCCGTCGGCCTTGCCCTGCATTAACTGCAAATAGTCGATGATGATGAGTTGTATATCGTGCTGAGATTTCAGGCGGCGACATTTGGCCCTGAACTCGAAGATGTTAAGCGCAGGCGTATCGTCGATGATCAGCGGGGCCTGTTCCAGCCTGCCGATCTTGGAGTGTATCTGCTGCCACTCCCATTCTTCCAGGTTGCCCTTGCGTATTTTTTCCTGCTCGATCTGTGTTTCGCCCGAGATCAAACGGTTAACTAACTGCACCGACGACATTTCGAGCGAAAATACCACCACCGGCCTTTGAAAATCCACCGCGGCATTACGCGCGCAACTGAGCACGAACGCCGTTTTACCCATCGCGGGACGAGCAGCAATGATCACCAAATCGGATTTTTGCCAGCCCGAGGTCATCCGGTCGAGTTCGGTAAAGCCTGAGGCTACACCCGTAAGTCCATCCTTCTTATTCTTCAACGCTTCGATCTCCTTCAGCGTTTCGTGCATCAGGTCGTCCATCTTGCGCGAATCACGGCGAAGATTGTTCTGGGCGATATCAAACAGGTTTTTTTCAGCTTTATCGAGCAGATCGAGCACGTCAGTAGTGTCCTCGTATGCGTTGTTGATCACTTCGGTCGATATGCGGATCAATTCGCGCTGGATATGCTTTTGAATAACGATCCGCGAGTGAAATTCGATATTGGCTGCCGAAGCGACACGGTTAGTCAGCTCGGTGATATAGTATGCGCCGCCGATCATTTCCAGCTCGCCCTGCTGGCGGAGCTGAGCGGTAACGGTCAGGATATCCACCGGCATCGATTTTTCAAACAGGTGCCTGATGGCTACGAATATTTTTTGGTGGCTGTCTTTATAAAATACTTCGGGCTTCAGAATGTCGATCACCGATGAAAGGGCGTCTTTCTCCAGCATCAGCGCGCCAAGCACTGCTTCTTCCAGATCGACGGCCTGGGGCGGAAGCTTGCCTAAACCTGCAAATGGATTGGTTCCGGCTGCCAAATTGCGTCTCTCGCTTGAGCTTTTACCGTAGCGGCTATCGTTTTCAATAATCATGGGGAAACAAAAATATACAAATAAAATTGAGATGGGCTAACGATTACTTAACATATCCACTTTTTGGAAAAATATAAAGCCGGAAAACGGTACAAAATTCGAACAACGCTTTTAACATTTGCTGTGAGTAAGATGTGGAACGCCAAACTAACCTGCTGAAAGCGAGTGGTGTGGATAAAGTTTTCAAATGTGAATTGCGTTTATGCGGACTTGAAGACGATACAAAAATGGTAAGTGCTGAAAATCAATTAATATGGCTATTTTTGGCGAACTTTTACTTCAAAATTCATGTCATTTACCGCCCGCCCGCCACGCGAAAATAATCAAGTAATATTCGGAATTCGTGCTGTGATCGAGGCGATAAAGGCGGGTAAGGAGATCGAATCGCTTTATATTCAGCGTGGCGTAAGCGGGTCGCTGCTGCTCGAGCTAAAACAGATCCTCCACCAGCATGGAATCGTCGCGCAGCAGGTACCGGTGGAAAAGCTGAACCGCATCACCGCAAAAAATCACCAGGGCGTGATCGCTATCATTTCGCCGATCATTTACCAAAAGATCGAAAACATTATTCCGGAGATATATGAAAAAGGCGAAACACCGCTGGTATTGGTGCTCGACGGTATAACCGATGTACGTAATATGGGCGCTATTGCCCGCACGGCCGAGTGCGCAGGCGTGCATGCCATCGTTGTACCGGCTAAAGGCTCGGCGCAGATCAATGCGGATGCGGTCAAGACCTCGGCCGGGGCATTGTACAAGATTCCCGTTTGCCGTCATGACAATTTTATGCAAACCATGCGTTTTTTGCAGGAGTCGGGCCTGCAGCTGGTAGCCTGTACCGAAAAAACGAAAGAATTCATCTACACACCCGATTACACCTTGCCTACGGCCATCATTATGGGTTCCGAAGAAGACGGAATCCGCAACGAAATATTACGCATCGCCGACCACCTGGCCAAGATACCGATGTTCGGCGAGATCGAATCGCTGAATGTGTCGGTCTCGGCGGGGGTGATTATTTATGAGGCAATAAGACAACGAACCCCGTCCACCTCTGAAGGGGCAACTTTTGAATAGACTTTATAAAAGCAGTTTTATAAAAAAAGCGATGGGCTTCAAGCCCATCGCTTTTAAACGCATTCACCCCCTTTAGGGGTTAAATATACTTTGTCCCAAACTTCTCTTTCACATCCGCCACCACCTGTTTTACGGTCTGTTCTTCGTCGCGCGGACAAATAAGCAAGGTGTTGTTCGATTCAACCACGATGAAATCGTGCAGGCCGCGCAGCACGACCAGTTTATCTGCCGGCACGTTGACCATGCAGTTGGATGAGTCGTACACGATCACCTTTTCAGGAGGGATAAGTGCGTTGCCGTCATCATCCTTATTGGCGAGCTGGTAGATCGAGGCCCAGGTACCGAGGTCGGACCAACCAAACTCCGAAGGCAGCACGTACACATTGGAGGCCTTTTCCATAATGCCGTAGTCAATGGAAATATTGGTGCATTGCAGGTAAGCCGTATGAACATGCGGTTTTTCATTTTCGCTGTTATACACCGACCTTGCTTCGGCAAATATCTCGTGCATTTCGGGCTGGT
>JAFDZK010000026.1 GCA_018267005.1 Bacteroidota bacterium | reverse complement strand
CGGTTGGGGTAATTCAGGAACTTGCCTGTTAAATTGGCAGCGTCCCACTCCAGCCAGCTGTATTTGTTTATCCTTCTGCCTGCAACCGAGTTGCCGATGGCTTCCAGTGATTTTGATTTTTCGCGAACAGCAACCACGTCACCCGCCTTCAGGCTGTATGATGCGATGCTTACCACACTGCCATTTACGGTAATGTGCTTGTGGCTTACCAACTGGCGTGCACCGGCACGGGTTGGAGCTATGCCCAAACGGTAAACAGCGTTGTCCAAACGTGCTTCCAGTAACTTTAACAGGTTTTCGCCGGTAATGCCTTCTTTAGCAGAGGCGCGATGAAACAGGTTTTCGAACTGGCGTTCCAATACACCGTAAGTGTATTTAACCTTTTGCTTTTCCTTTAACTGGGTAGAATATTCCGATTCTTTTCCTCTTCTTTTAGAGGCCCCGTGCATACCCGGAGGGTAGTTTTTTCTTTCGAGCGCCTTATCCGGGCCGAAGATCGGCTCGCGGAACTTACGCGCAATTTTGGATTTTGGTCCTGTGTATCTAGCCATTGTGTTTGTTTTAAAGTATCAACCGGCCCGCAGCCGGCGACTCTTAGCTTTAAAAAATATATAAATTAAACTCTTCTTCTTTTCGACGGACGGCAGCCGTTGTGCGGCAGCGGTGTAATGTCCTTAATGGTGGTAACCTCGATGCCGGTTGTTTGCAGCGTCCGGATAGCAGACTCCCTGCCAGCGCCCGGACCTTTTACGAACACCTCGACTTTACGCAAGCCCAGGTCGTAAGCTACTTTGCCGCAATCGGCAGCAGCCTGTGAGGCAGCATAAGGCGTGTTTTTCTTTGAACCTTTGAAACCCATTTTACCGGCAGACGACCAGCTGATAGCTTGTCCGTTTTTGTTGGTAAGGGTAATGATAATGTTATTGAAAGTAGCGTTAACATGTGCTTCGCCAACCGGCTCAACTACTACTACACGCTTTTTGGTAACTTTTTTTGCTGTTTTAGCCATCTTGTTTTTGAGGTTTGAGATATGAGATTTGAGATGTGAGACTTTAAATCATCTCATTTCAAATACATCCTATCCTTTTTTTCTTTTTTAATCATTCAAGACGTCAGACCGAGAATCTTATATCTCAAATCTCACGTCTCAAATCTATTTATTACTTAGTAGCTTTCTTCTTGTTAGCAACTGTCTTACGTTTACCTTTACGGGTACGCGAGTTGTTTTTGGTACGCTGGCCGCGCAAAGGCAATCCTTTACGGTGACGGGTACCACGATAGCAACCAATATCCATTAAACGCTTGATGTTAAGCTGCACTTCCGAACGAAGGGCGCCTTCCACTTTAATTTGCTCATTGATGATCCCGCGGATCGCTGTTAATTGCTCATCGGTCCAGTCTTGTACTTTGGTATCGAAGTCGATGCCGGCCTGGCTCAAAATGTTCTGAGCGGTCGAGCGGCCGATACCGTAAATGTAAGTAAGTCCGATCTCTCCTCTTTTGTTCTTTGGTAAATCAATACCTGCTATCCTTGCCATATTTATAAATTGTTTTTAAGTAAACGACCGAACGGCGGGCCACCGTTGTACGGATCGCTCCAATGTTTAATTAACCCTGGCGTTGTTTGTACTTAGGGTTTTTTTTGTTGATCACGTAAAGTTTTCCTTTACGGCGGATGATCTTGCAATCAGCGCTGCGTTTTTTTATGGATGCTCTAACCTTCATCGCGTTTATTATTTATATCTGTACGTTATTCTGCCTTTTGTCAGATCGTACGGGCTCATCTCTAATTTCACCCTGTCACCGGGTAAAATCTTAATGTAGTGCATACGCATCTTACCGGAAATATGTGCAATAATCTCATGACCATTCTCCAGCTCAACCCTGAACATTGCGTTCGACAATGCTTCCCGGATTGTTCCGTCTTGTTCAATCGAAGATTGTTTAGCCATACTTTTCTTTTCAGATTTTAGATAAGAGATATGAGATTGGAGACTTTTTTATCGCCTCTGCTCCAAATTCCCCTACCGTTCTTTTAGTTTTGCCGGTTCGATATGTTATCTGAAAAATGAAATCTATTATCTCAAATCTCACATCTATCGGCCATTACACTTTATTATCCGCCTAAAAACCGGGATGCAAAATTAAGTAAATTTTTTTTAATTATTTATTTTTTCTTGCAAAACTTCGTCAACATACGAAAATGTTGAAAGGATATCTGCCGGGCCCTTCCTGATGGCGACGGTATGTTCGTAATGAGCAGATGGTTTCTTGTCGACCGTTGAAACGGTCCAGCCATCGTTCCAGAACTTCACTCCCGCCCTGCCGGCGTTGATCATCGGCTCGATGGCGATCACCATACCTTCTTCCAGCTTAACACCCGAACCACGCTTGCCATAGTTGGGTACTTCGGGCTTTTCGTGCAGGTGCGTTCCCACACCGTGGCCCACTAATTCCTTCACTACCCCGAAGCCGTGTTTCTCGGCATGTTCCTGTACAGCGTAGCCGATATCGCCGACACGCATCCCGGCTACCGCTTTTTCGATACCGAGCTTAAGGCACTCTTTAGTTACCCGCATCAGCGTCCGCACTGATTCGCTTACTTCGCCGATGGCAAAGGTGTAAGCCGAATCGCCGTAATACCTGTTCTTGATCACCCCGCAGTCCACCGATACCAGGTCGCCGTCAACCAGCTCATGCTGACCCGGGAAGCCATGCACCACCTGGTCGTTGAGGGAAATACAAAGCGAATAAGGAAACCCGTTATAATTTAAAAATGCCGGAACTCCCCCGTTGTCGCGGATGTAAGTTTCGGCAAGTTTATTTAATTCGATCGTTTTTATTCCGGGGCGTATAACTTTGGCTATCTCGCCCAGTGTTTTTGAAACAAGTAAAGAACTTTCTCTTATCAGTTCTATCTCTTCGACAGACTTATAATTGATCTTCGACATGTTAGTATATTAGATAACCGGCGGTGTACTTCCTGCTGAAGTAGGTATCGCCGTGCGGCCGGTTATACGACCGGTCTTCATCAGGCCATCGTAATGCCGCATCAGCAAATGGCTTTCTATCTGCTGCAAAGTATCCAGCACAACGCCCACGAGGATGATCAGCGACGTACCGCCGAAGAACCTTGCGAACAAGTTGTTTACACCTATCAGGGTCACGATCGCAGGGATGATGGCTATGATGGCCAGAAATATAGAACCGGGTAATGTGATCTTCGAGATCACGCCGTCTATAAAATCAGCAGTCGTACGGCCTGGTTTTATACCGGGTATAAAGCCCCCGTTCTTTTTCATATCCTCGGCCATTTGGCTGGGGTTGATCGTAATAGCCGTATAGAAATAAGTGAATACGATGATCAGTACGGCAAACAAAATGTTGTAACCCCACGACGTGTAGCTGGCCAGGGACATAACAACCGGATTTGTCGCTATCGACGGGAACAGTTGAGGGATATATGCCGGGATGAACATCAATGCCTGCGCAAAGATGATCGGCATTACACCTGCCGCATTTACCTTCAACGGAATATATTGACGTACGCCGCCATATTGTTTGTTGCCGACAATACGTTTTGCGTATTGTACGCCCACTTTGCGGGTACCCTGTACGATCAGGATCGTAAGCATTACGACACCAATCAGTCCCAATATTTCCACAATGAAAGTAACCAGGCCGCCTGCACCGTTGGTGCGAACTTCGAACTCACGCGCAAACGCCCCGGGTAATTGAGCGATGATACCCACCATGATGATGAGCGAAATACCATTACCAATACCCTTATCGGTTATCTTTTCGCCGAGCCACATTACGAATAACGTACCGGCCGTGAGGATAAACACCGACATAATATTAAATGTCGCCACACCGACAGCAGGGCTGATCTGGTTAGCGCCAATCTGCGACTTTACATAACCAACAGCCTGCAAAGCAGTAATACCGATGGTCAGGTAACGCGTCCATTGATTGATCTTGTTGCGGCCGCTTTCGCCTTCCTTCTGCAATTTGGCAAAATAAGGAACCGCAATGCCCAGCAACTGCACCACGATGGATGCGGAAATGTATGGCATTACGCCCAATGCAAAAATTGAGGCGCGTGAAAACGAACCTCCTGCAAACATATTCAGCAAGCCTACCAGGCCTTCTTTGCCGTTAGTATTGCTAAGCGTCGAATAGACCACCCCGGGCAAAACCACGAATGAACCGACGCGATAGATCAAAAGAAATAAGAGTGTGTTTGTTAAACGCACTCTCAGGTCTTCAATTTTCCAGATATGGGATAATGTAGTGAAGAAATTCTTCATTGGTATTTACAACTTTACGATAGAACCACCGGCTGCTTCAATTGCTTTTTGCGCCGAGGCAGAAAAAGCATGCGCCTTTACTTCCAGCTTGGCTTTCAGTTCGCCGCGACCTAAGATTTTCACCAGGTCGTTGCGTGAAACCAATCCGTGATCTTTCAAAGTTGCAAAATCAATTGCAGAAACCTTGTACTCGTCCGATAATTTTTGCAAAGTATCCAGGTTTACGCCTACGTACTCAACACGATTGGCATTTTTAAAGCCAACCTTTGGCAAGCGGCGCTGCAGAGGCATCTGGCCGCCTTCGAAACCTACCTTAGTGGTAGTGCCCGAGCGGGAACCGGCGCCTTTGTGGCCACGCGTAGACGTACCGCCACGGCCCGAACCGGTACCGCGACCGATCCTCTTCCTATTTTTAGTCGAACCTTCAGCAGGTTTCAGATTGCTTAAATTCATGATATTAAATATTTTCTACTGCTACCAAATGATTTACTTTACGCACCATGCCTATGATAGCAGGTGTTGCTTCCACCTCCACGCTGTGATTGATGCTTTTCAAACCCAGGGCCTGGATGGTCCTTTTCTGGCGCTCATTCCTATCGATCACGCTCTTAATCTGTGTAATTTTGATCTTTGCCATGTCGATTATCCGTTAAATACTTTACCTAAATTAACACTGCGGTGCTGGGCTACCGTATAAGCATCGCGCATTTGCGATAACGCTGCTACAGTTGCCTTTACCACGTTGTGCGGGTTCGACGAACCTTTTGATTTGGCCAATACGTTGTGGATACCGGCCGATTCAAGCACGGCGCGCATTGCACCACCGGCGATAACGCCTGTACCGTTCGCTGCAGGCTTAATAAATACAAAACCGCCCGAAAATTTACCGTATTGTTCGTGAGGCACAGTGCCGTTGATAACCGGAACTTTCACCAGGTTCTTTTTGGCGTCGTCGATACCTTTGGCAATAGCCTCGGTAACTTCCTTCGCCTTACCCAAACCGTAACCTACCACACCGTTCTCGTCGCCTACTACCACGATGGCAGAGAAGCTGAAGGTACGGCCGCCTTTGGTTACTTTGGCAACACGCTGTATGCTCACCAGGCGATCTTTCAATTCGATCTCGCTGGTTTTTACTCTCTTTATATTGATTGTTGACATCTCTCTTTCCGATTAAAAGTTTAAACCGCCTTCACGCGCACCTTCGGCCAGCGATTTAACGCGGCCATGATATAAGTAACCGTTACGGTCGAAAACCACATCCTTAATTCCGGCAGCAACAGCTTTCTCGGCTACCAGCTTACCAACCGCCGCCGACTGTTCTGATTTCGTGCCCTTCGCATTGAACTCCTTTGATAAGGATGAAGCCGAAACCAGGGTCTTACCGGTTATATCGTCAATCACCTGGGCATAAATACCTTTATTGCTCCTGTAAACCGACAAGCGCGGACGCTCTGATGAACCTGAAAGACGTTTCCTGATGCCTTTCTTAATTCTGTCTCTTCTTGATAATTTACCTGTCATGACGATTATTTTTTAGATGCTGATTTACCTGCTTTCCTTCTCAGTTGCTCATTAACAAACTTGATACCTTTACCTTTGTACGGCTCCGGCGCGCGCAGCGAGCGGATCTTTGCCGCTACCTGGCCTATCAATTGTTTGTCGATGGATTCAAGGATGATGGTCGGGTTTTTACCTTTCTCAGCAGTAGTTGAAACCTTAACTTCCTTTGGCAACTCGAACACATAATGGTGAGAGTAGCCTAATACAAGGTCCAAAGTCTGGCCCTGGTTAGTGGCACGGTAACCCACGCCAACCAATTCCTGCTCCAGCTTGTAACCTTGGGTAACGCCGGTAACCATGTTGTTCAGCAATGCGCGGTACAAGCCGTGCAGTGCTTTGTGGCGTTTCTGATCGGAAGGACGCTGTACCAATAAGTGGCCGTCTTCCTGGGCGACAGTGATGTCACTGTCAATTGCCTGGTGCAATTCGCCTTTGGGTCCTTTTACTGTTACTACGTTGCCGTCGCCGACCGTAACTGTAACTCCTGAAGGTATTGCTATAGGTGCTTTTCCTATTCTTGACATTGCTTTCTTTCCTCCTGTTAATTAATAAACGTAGCACAATACCTCGCCGCCAATATTCTGCTGGCGTGCCTCTTTGTCGGTCATTACACCTTTTGAGGTCGAAAGGATAGCGATACCTAAACCATTTAATACACGCGGCATATTGTGCATACCTGCGTATTTTCTCAAACCTGGTTTGCTGATGCGCTGAATGCTGCGGATAGCAGGAACTTTAGTGATGGGGTGGTACTTCAGGGCCACTTTGATGGTACCCTGCGGACCTTCATCCTCAAACTTAAAGTTAGCGATGTAACCTTTGTCGAAAAGGACTTTCGTGATTTCCTTTTTCAGATTTGATGCAGGAATTTCAACAACCCTATGGTTGGCTTTAATAGCATTCCTTACTCTTGTAAGATAATCTGCGATTGGATCTGTATTCATTATTTATTGTTTATGATGGTGGTATCCGTAGACCTGCCATCGGTTAAAATTCTTTTTGTCAATAGTCAATGGTGAATAGTGAATTTTATTGACCATTCACTGTTGACTATCACCCAATTACCAGCTAGCTTTCTTCACTCCCGGTATCTTGCCTTCCAGGGCCATTTCGCGAAATGTTACACGTGAAATACCGAACTGGCGCATATAACCGCGCGGACGGCCGGTAAGCTTGCAGCGATTGTGCAGTTTCACTGGCGATGCTGCCTTAGGCAGTTTATCCAATGCTTCGTAATCGCCGGCTGCTTTCAGGGCTGCTCTTTTATCAGCGTATTTAGCTACTAACTTCGCACGTTTTAATTCGCGTGCTTTTACACCTTCTTTAGCCATTATTTATTCTGATTTTTAAATGGTAATCCAAATTCTTTCAGCAGTTCCAGGGCCTCAACGTCATTTGTAGCCGAAGTTACAAAAGTGATGTCCATACCCTGTATCTTATTGATCTTGTCGATGTTGATCTCAGGGAAAATGATCTGCTCGGTGATACCCAGGGTATAGTTACCGCGGCCATCGAAACCTTTATCGTTGATGCCTTTAAAATCGCGGATACGGGGCAGTGCCACAGCGATCAAACGGTCGAGGAACTCGTACATATTGTTATCGCGCAGGGTTACACGCACGCCTACCGGCATGTTTTTACGCAATTTGAAATTCGAGATATCCTTCTTCGACCTGGACGACACAGCCTGCTGGCCGGTGATCATGCTCAATTCGCCAATGGTCTGCTCGATCAGCTTCTTATCTGTAGTAGCGCCGCCAACACCCTGGTTGATGGCTATCTTCTCCAGCTTAGGAACCTGCATTACGCTCTTGTACTGAAACTTATCTTTCAGCGTATTGCGTATTTCTTCCTTGTATTTCGACTTAAGTCTCGGAACGTATGTTTTTGCAGTTGTTGCCATTACTTGATCTCCTGTCCTGATTTTTTAGCTATTCTAACCAATTTGCCGTCTTTATTTTCGGCACGGCCCACACGGGTAGGCTTGCCCGATTTCGGGTCGACCAGCATCAGGTTCGAAATATGTATAGCTGCTTCCTGTTTTACGATACCGCCATTAGGGTTTGCAGCATTCGGCTTGGTGTGTTTCGATACCATGTTGGTACCTTCCACAACAGCGCGGTTCTTTTCTTTTATTACCTCCAGCACTTTACCCTGGGAGCCTTTTGAATCGCCTGCGATAACCTTAACCAGGTCGCCCTTGCGGATCTTTAATTTTGCAGGTTTTGCTTGTTTCTTTTCCATTATTACAATACCTCCGGAGCTAATGAAATGATTTTCATGAATTGTTTCTCGCGCAATTCCCTGGCAACCGGGCCGAAGATACGCGTGCCCCTTGGTTCATCCTGGGCATTTAACAAAACGGCTGCGTTGTCGTCGAAACGAATATATGAACCGTCCTTGCGGCGAACTTCTTTGGTGGTCCTTACAACAACTGCTTTGGATACCGCACCTTTTTTAATGTTGCCCGACGGCAGAGCGCTTTTAACGGTAACAACGATCTTATCACCGATCGATGCGTATCGCTTACCGGTACCGCCCAGCACACGGATCACTAAAACTTCTTTAGCGCCGCTGTTGTCGGCTACGTTCAATCTTGATTCCTGTTGTACCATTGTTATTTAGCCCTCTCTATAATTTGAACTAATCTCCAGTTTTTGTTTTTGCTCAGCGGCCGCGTTTCCATGATCTGTACCGTATCGCCAATACCTGCGGTATTAGCTTCGTCATGAGCCATAAATTTGGTAGTCTTTTTCACGAACTTGCCATAGATCGGGTGCTTTACCTTACGCTCAACGGCAACTACAATAGACTTGTCCATCTTATTGCTTACTACCAGGCCGGTACGCGTTTTTCTTAAATTTCTTTCCATTTCGAGCCTAAAAATTATTTATTTTCAGAAGCTGACGCCGCTTTGCGCTTTGTTAATTCAGTATTTAAACGAGCAATATCCTTGCGCACCTTTGTAATGCGGCTTGGATTTTCGATAGCCGAAACCGTGTGAGCAAACTTCAGCTTGGTCAGGTTAGCCTTCTCCTCGCCGATCCTTGCTACCAACTCTTCAGTGGTTAGCTCTAAAATTTCTGAGTTCTTCATTTTCTGTATTCGTTGTAATGTTGGAAGGTTGTAATGTTGTAATGTCTCTTTTTCAGTCGAATGTTTAACAACATTCCAACTTTACAACATTTCAAACCCTGGTTATGCTTCTACGTAATCCCTACGTGTTATAAACTTAGTTTGTACCGGCAGTTTCTGTGCCGCAAGGCGCAATGCCTCTTTGGCAACGTCCAGCGGAACGCCTTCTGCTTCGAAGATGATCCTTCCGGGGCGAACTACCGCTACCCAATATTCCGGCGCACCTTTACCTTTACCCATACGCACTTCGGCAGGCTTCTTGGTTACAGGCTTGTCAGGGAATATCCTGATCCATACCTGGCCTTCACGTTTCATATAACGTGTCAGGGCGATACGTGCAGCTTCGATCTGGCGGGCGGTTACCCATGCCGGCTCGAGTGATTTTATACCGAAAGAACCGAATGCAAGCTCAGCGCCACGAGTGGCCATCCCTTTCATTCTGCCTTTTTGCATTTTCCTGAACTTCGTTCTTTTTGGCTGTAGCATTTTCTTATTTCGTTGAGATATGAGATTTGAGATTTGAGACTTGAGATTTTTATCTCCTGGCTCTTATCCAAAATCGTCTATCAAATCAATACTTATATTTAATATTCAAATGAGATGCAACGTGTGAGTCTCATATCTCAAATCTCACATCTCATATCTGTTTTTCAGATTATCTCCTTGGACCACCGGGACGATTGCCGCCGCCACGATTCTGGCCACCGGGACGATTGCCGCCGCCACGGTTCTGGCCGCCGCCAAATCCGCCTCTGCGATCACCACCGCCGCGGTTATCGCCGCCTCTGCGGTCGTCACGACGGCGTTCGCCGCCGCGCTCACCGCCTCTTTCGTTGCCGCGGCCTCCAAACGATGCCGAGCCTTCCGGGCGTCCGCCTTTACCGCTCGCGCTGCTTGCTGCACCGATGTTTGGTGACAGGTCGCGCTTGCCGTAAACTTCGCCTTTGCAGATCCATACTTTAACGCCTATTTTACCATAGGTGGTCAAAGCTTCTGCCAAAGCATAGTCGATATCGGCACGGAAAGTATGCAGCGGAATTCTTCCTTCCTTGTACTGCTCGGTACGTGCCATTTCGGCGCCGCCCAAACGGCCCGAGGTCATTACCTTAATACCTTCAGCGCCCATTCTCATGGTCGATGCGATAGCGGTTTTCATAGCGCGACGGAACGAGATACGAGCCTCCAACTGTTTTGCTATGCCTTCTCCTACCAACTGAGCATCAAGCTCAGGGCGTTTTATTTCGAAGATGTTGATCTGAACGTCCTTTTTGGTCAGTTTTTTTAACTCTTCCTTGATCTTGTCAACCTCCTGGCCGCCTTTACCGATCACGATACCCGGACGGGCAGTGTGAATAGTTACGGTAATACGCTTCAGAGTGCGCTCGATAACCACTTTAGATATACCGCCTTTCGCGATACGCGCGGCTATATACTTGCGGATCTTTTCGTCTTCAACTAATTTATCGGAGTAGTTGTTGCCACCGAACCAGTTAGAATCCCAACCACGGATGATGCCTAACCTGTTACCTATTGGATGTGCTTTTTGTCCCATTTTAATTAGTTGTTTTCGTTTTTACTGTCCACGATCAAAGTTACATGGTTAGAGCGTTTGCGGATACGGTACCCGCGGCCTTGCGGAGCCGGACGCAGCCTTTTAAGCTGGCGACCACCGCCTACCTGTACTTCTTTTACATAAAGACCGCTGTCCTCAACGCGCTTGCCTTCATTTTTTGCTTCCCAGTTTTTGATAGCCGAGAGCAATAATTTTTCAACGCGGCCTGCAGCTTCCTTATTCGTATATTTTAATATATACAAAGCTTTCTCAACGTTCTCGCCGCGGATCAGGTCCACCACCAGGCGCATTTTGCGCGGTGATGTAGGGCAGTTCTGTAAACTTGCAACAGAAGCGCCGCCTACAACGGCTTTTTCAGCCTCTTTGCGCTGACGTATCAGCACAGATTTTTTAGTTTTTGTTGTTGCCTCCATTGCCTGTTATTTTTTCTTTTCAGCGTGACCACGGAATGTACGGGTTGGTGCAAACTCTCCCAGCTTGTGTCCAACCATATTTTCAGTTACATACACAGGGATAAACTTGTTACCATTGTGTACTGCGAACGTATGACCAACGAAATCAGGAGAGATCATGGAACGACGTGACCATGTTTTTACTACTGATTTTTTGTTCGAATCATTCAGCGTATCAACCTTTTTTACCAGGTTGTGATCTATATAAGGTCCTTTTTTAATTGAACGTGCCATTATTTCTTCCTTCTTTCAATGATGTAACGATCAGATGTTTTCTTCTTATCGCGGGTCTTGTAACCTTTAGCCAGGATACCTTTGCGCGAGCGCGGATGGCCACCTGATGCCCTTCCTTCGCCACCACCCATCGGGTGATCTACCGGGTTCATAGCAACACCACGAACGCGCGGCCTGCGGCCCAGCCAGCGTTTACGGCCAGCCTTACCTAATACGGCATTGGCTTTTTCGCCATTGGAAACCGTACCGATAGTTGCCAGACAAGTCGACAGTATCATACGGGTTTCGCCTGAAGGCAATTTGATGATGGCATATTTGCCGTCACGTGCCGAAAGCTGCGCGTAAGTACCAGCACTGCGTGCAATGGTACCGCCCTGGCCCGGATTCAGTTCGATATTGTGAATGATAGAACCCAGCGGGATACTCTTCAAAGGAAGCGTATTACCAACTTCAGGGGCCGCATTCTCGCCCGATACCACAGTTTGTCCAACTGTTAAGCCTTCCGGGGCGATCATATATCTTTTTTCGCCGTCAACATAGTGAAGCAGGGCTATACGTGCTGAACGGTTAGGATCGTACTCGATAGTTGCTACAGTTGCAGGTATATCAAATTTATTGCGTTTGAAATCGATCAGTCGATATGCCTGTTTATGACCACCGCCCATATAGCGCATCGTCATTTTACCGCTGTTGTTACGCCCGCCCGACCTTTTGTTGGATGCTACCACCAACGACTTTTCAGGTACGTTAGTTGTAATATCCGAGGTGCTGGTATCAATTCTGAAACGGGTGCCTGGCGTAACCGGTTTAAATCTTTTAACTGCCATCTCTGTTTTTATATACTGCTATAAAAATCTATTGTCTCGCCGTCTTTCAACGTAATGATCGCTTTTTTGTAGGTAGCAGCGCGACCGCTAACTATACCTGCTTTGGTATTGCGACTTTTCAGTTTGCCGACATGTTTGCTGGTGTTCACAGCTACGATGTTCACACCATACATTTTCTCTATTGCTTCCTTTATCTGAAGCTTGTTAGCCCTGTGGTCAACTTTAAAGGTGTAGCGGTTCAGCTTTTCAGTAAGCCCGGTGGCCTTTTCAGTAAGTAAGGGTTTCTTTAAAATTTCCATAATTACTTAGCTAATGCTTCCTCCAAAGTTTTTACAGCGCCTGTAGTAAGCAGCAATGTACCGGCATTCAGCACATCGTAAGTGTTCAACTGATCGGCAGTGATCACTTTGCTCTTTTTCAGGTTGCGGCTTGATAAATACACATTGTTATTTGCGGCAGGCAACACCAGCAGTGTTTTTACATCGCTTACGTTCAAGTCTGCCACCAGCTTCGTATAGTTCTTGGTTTTGATCGAATCAAAAGTGAAGTCTTCCAAAACCACGATACTGTTATCTTTTGCCTTGTATGACAAAGCCGATTTACGGGCCAGTGATTTCAGCTTCTTGTTTAATTTGAAGCTGTAATCGCGCGGCTGCGGACCGAACACACGGCCACCGCCATTAAATAATGGTGATTTGATACCGCCTGCGCGCGCACCGCCGGTGCCTTTTTGTTTATATAGTTTGCGGGTCGAACCTGCAATTTCATTACGCTGCTTTGCTTTATGCGTACCCTGGCGCTGATTAGCGAGGTATTGCTTTACATCGAGATAAATAGCATGGTCGTTGGGTTCGATGCCGAACACCGATTCAGGAAGCTGCACCTTGGCACCTGTTTCTTTACCTGATACGTTTAATACTTTAACTTCCATCTTATTTATCCACTATTACAAATGAACCCTTGGCCCCAGGAATGGAACCTTTAACTACCAGCAGGTTTTGCTCGGGATATACCTTCACTACCTCCAGGTTCTGCACCTTTACGCGAACATTACCCATCTGGCCGGCCATACGCTGTCCTTTAAATACGCGCGAAGGCCATGAAGATGCACCCATTGAACCCGGCGCACGCAACCTGTTGTGCTGACCGTGAGTTTGCATACCCACACCGCCGAAACCATGGCGTTTTACAACACCCTGGAAACCTTTACCTTTTGAGGTACCAACCACATCCACAAAATCGCCGGTCGAAAAGATATCCACGGTAACGGTATCACCGGGATTCTTTTGATCTTCGAAAGTTTTGAATTCAACCAGTCTGCGTTTCGGCGTAGTGCCGGCTTTCTGGAAATGACCTTTTAAGGGAGCGGAGGTATTTTTTTCTTTTTTCTCGCCAAACGCTAATTGTACGGCGGAATATCCGTCTGTCTCTACAGACTTAACTTGTGTTACAACACAAGGCCCAGCTTCGATCACTGTACAAGGAATGTTCTTCCCTGCATCGTCGAAAATACTGGTCATACCTACTTTTTTACCAATTATTCCTGACATTTTAACTATTTTTTTGTGTCCATCGAAGCAGTAGGGCCTCGCTCAAGACATTTGTACCCCCCGAAAGGGACGGCAAAGATAGAAATTATAAATTAACTGTCAAATAGATAATTGGTTATTTTTTGAAATTTGTTGGGGAGGGGGATTGAGTTGATTAAGAGAGTGGCTGATTGAGTTAAATAGATACAAATAATTATTACCTTCGTTTAATCTATTATATCAAATGAACTTAAACTCTTATTCGATGAGAAAGCTTTTTTTTCCGCTATTTGTTTGCTATCTGTTTTCAGTTCATGCAAAAAGAAAACTGACGTAACCCCCTTAAACACTATTTCTGCAACAATAGGCGGCGTGGCCATGAATTTCAATTCAAAGGTACAGGCCACTTATACTACAAATAACGAAACCGGAGGAATCGTTCTTGATATAAGCGGGTACACAGGCACCGATAACCACGCCGGTTACATGGGAATTTCACTGGCGGCCAATAAAAAAAACAGTATAAAAGTAGGCACGTATAATATTTCAAGTATAAGTAACCAGGCACCCGTATTCATCGAATTGATATATGGATCAGGCGACCCTTCCATAAATCCAAGTTTGCAACCCTGGATAAGTGACTCCAACGGTGTACAGCCGGCGACAATAACAATCACATCTGTCAGCAGCACGAACATACAGGGTACCTTTAGCGGTAGTCTGCCTCATTACTTTGGGAACGACACCAAAACAGTCGCTAACGGGAAGTTCAATGTAAATACACAATGATATATATTCGGAAGGGAAGTCGGTACTGACTGTCATTCACGCACCCGTTCAAATGTCGATACTTGAACGCAAATCATTGATTGAGCTATGAAACGCTCACATCAACAAACCAACTTTTGCAGGTTGGTCAAAAACAAGGTATGACTTGCTTTTGGGAGGTCAGCCTTATCGAAACCAAGCGTCTCGTAGAACACCGCCGCTTCAGGGTTATCCGTAAACAGCCGCAGCATGGCAAAATGTTGTCCCGCCTGGTTTATAATAGTTTTCATAAGAATGGTTGCATAACCCTTCCTGCGATATGCAGAACGTATATACAAGTGGCGGACACGCCCAATATTGGGTTGTTCGGTATAGGTATCGCGGTTGAGGCCGCCTATGCCGATGAGTTTGGTACCAGCCATCAGTCCCAATAAAGCTTCGCCGTCATCGGAAAACCTGTTTACACCTGTTTCCCACTCATCAATCGTTCGCTGAACAAATGCATATCCTTCGCTCGCGGCTTCTTCGGCGAGTTGTCCAATGAGAAGGAAATTTGATTCCTCTATTTTAATCAGCTTAATATCGGCATCGGAAATCATGTACAAATATATTGCTTTGGTGTAAGTGCACCGACCATTCAGGTATGGACACTTGAACACGGGATTTGTGCCAGCCGAATGAAAGAGAATTATTTATAAAACATGATTTTCATCATTGATCTTGAATTAGAATGAACATATTTTTCAATAAATTTTCCGGACATGCAACGATTTCTTTTTAGCGGAGCAGTGGCACTTTCCTTGTTGGCTTTTTACAACCCCGCACCACAATCTCATCACTTTTTAATGCATTCAAGGGCCGGCTGTATATTACAGGATACTGTGCCTGTGAAAATATGCTTAGAACAAACAACGATAAACGACATGCCTGTTTTGTTCATCACGGACACAGCAGCGACAAACGAAGCAATGGCAGGCGTATTTGGAAAAGACTATGGCGAACTCATGCAATTCGTGCAGCGACATCAGTTGCAGGCCATGAAATTTGTGGCCTTTTATCGTACTACGCACCAGCCTTGGCTGATCGACGTTGCGGTTGAGGTCAATCAAATGCCGGCGGAATTGAACGGCCGCATTCAATCAAGGGTGCAGAAAGGCGGCAAAGTAATGATCGCACACATTTGGGGGCCATATAACCAGGTCGGCAAGGCTTATTTGGAAATACAAAAATGGCTGAAAGAAAATAATCAAAAAGCCAGGGAAGCGCCTTTCGAGGTATATGTTAACGATCCATCAGCGGTTAAGGATCCATCTAAAATTCAAACGGACGTTTATCAGCCAATAGAATAGTCTTTCATATACTGATGCTCGTCGGTTTCGGAGCACTTATGTAGAGACGCAAAATTTTACGTCTCTACAAGAATATGATGACAAACTTTTCAGGCGCCGGCTTTTGCCTCCCGCGCCCTTTTACACACGCCCAGGAAATATAACGAGCCAAGGATAAGCAGCGCATACAATGCCACGGTCGACCAGCCGTTAGCGTTTCCAACGCCCTTTAAAACAGCCCTTGTGGTTAAAGCAAGCTGTACGACATCATAAATGATGCTGTAGACCAGCAGTTTGGGCCATGATTTTGCGGCAGGGGTAACGCTGCTGTACGACCAATAGATCATAGCTATCAGCAAAAGTGCGGCCCCAAAATAACGCGACACCCAAATGCCGCCGGTGTTCAGGCCAAGACCGTAAAATGCGGATAAGCGGGTGGGAATTAAAATAAACGCCAGGCCGAAAGCACCGGCCAGGATCGTGATAATGATTGCGAAGGTTGATAGTTTCATTGTTTTAGGGTTTATTGGTTTATAGAAAGTGGTTTATTAGACAAACAAATAATCGGTCCCTTGCCGCCACCCCAATTCACATTCCAGCCCCAACCATTACTCCAACTCCAGTGCAAAATTCTGGCTATATATCCAGAAGTAGATCTGAACCTCGTTGGTCGGCCAGCCGTTTTGTGAAAGATAGCTCATGGTAGACCCGACGATACTGATCTCATCGCCGTTCTGGTCCATGTATTTGGTCCAGTTGTTCTTATCGTCGAAACCGTTATAGGCTACCTCGAACGAGTAAGCCTGACCGCTGACCTGCATATCGATATGAAAGCGGTAACCGTCGCTATCGAGTTTAGATATCGTAATAATGGGTTCGCTTCCCTGGTCATATTGCTGCCAGTCCGTCGGCCAGGGCGACCATACATGGTTGTAGGTATCCCAGGTGATCTTCCGCATCTTAACCAGCTTTAAGGCTCTTTGGGCATTTGCCGCGTTAAAAAGCAACAAAACCAGGCTTGTAAGCAGAACCAATTTATAAAAAACTGTCCTTTTTGCCGCGCTTTTAATCGAGCGGCAATAATTAAGCGGGTTTAATTTTTTTGGTTGCATCGCAACAGGTATCAGGGATAAGAGCAGATCGTCCAAAAACAATTAAAAATAATAAAAAAATACCGCTAATTTCCAAACAGTTAAGTCCTTTTAATAAACAAAAAAACTTACGACATTTTTAATATGCCGTAAGTCTTTCCCGATAATAAAATATCGCGATTATTTACCTGGCGGCCGGTAAGACGGCACCACGTTTTTAACAGGTTTCGTCGATTTCAGGTAAGCAAAAATAGCCTCCAAATCGGCATCACTTAAGTTCCTGTAGGCTTCCCATGGCATCGGGGGCATCAGCATGCGTTCCTCTTTAAGTCCCATGTATTTGCCGTTGCGGATAGCGTTTTTAAACTGGTCCAGGCTCCAGTTCCCTATCCCGGTACCATCCGAAGTGATATTGGCTGCAAACGAGGTACCCCAGGGGCCAACGAAGCCGGTAAGATCGCCGCTGAATACGATCTGGTGCTTCGCCACATCTTCGGCGCTGGCCGTTGGCACAGGCGCATCAGATTGAAAACCCGACAGGGCCCTGGCAGTATCGACGAACGGTCCATGCGGCCCCATCTTTTTAGGAGAATGGCAATCGTTACAGCCCATCGACGTAACAAGATAGTTGCCCCGCTTAACGAGGTTGTCTTTGGATGGCGCTGCGCTGGCGCTCGTTTGATCCTCTTTAGCCGAGCCGCACGAACTGACAACCCAGATAAAACCGGAAACGGTAAGAATAAAAATCAAAGCTTTTTTCATTGTGTATAGGATTTAGCAGTAACAGGTTGGTTTACATTCAAATATATAGAAATTAAATTCCAATATCTCACAACAACTTACTCACACCGGTGGATATGCTTATTTGCGACAAAAAACTATTATTAAAATAAAAATCGCTAAATTCAAACGCCACAATCCGATCAGCAATATGAAAACTGTTAAAATCCTCGCGATTATTCTCTTGTCCACTGCCTTCTTCGGCTGCAAACAAAAGCCCGCGCATGATCCGCTCGCCGGTTCGAGCCGCGAGGACAAGAACGGCTGGATATATGTTCATCTCAATGGCTCGCCGCATGACGTGGGCTATCAGCATGGCTATTTAGTTGCGAAGGAGATCGACACCTTATTGAAAGTATTCAAGTTTTACCTGCCGCATACTACCAATAAAGATTGGGCATGGTATCGTGAGGCGGCAGGCCGGTTTATGTGGAACAAGATCGACACCGAATACCAGCAGGAACTGACCGGCATGGCCGAGGGCCTGAGGGCAAAAGGCATGAAATACGACTCGCTCGACCTGGTTGTACTGAATGCCAATATCGACCTGTCCGGCTATTACCTGCCGCAATTGATGAACAAAGCTAAACCGGGCAGCGGCAACAATCGCGCTCCGGGCAATTGCAGTGCCTTTATTGCCACCGGCAGGTATACGAAAGACGGCAAGATCGTGATGGCGCATAACAACTGGACGGACTATATCGAAGGCGAGCGCTGGAATGTGATTGCCGATATTACACCTGCCAAAGGCAACCATTTTATAATGGACTGCGCGCCGGGTTTTATCCATAGCGGCGACGATTTTGTGATCAGCAAAAGCGGGATACTCATTACTGAAACCACGATCACGCAATTCAAAGGATTCGATACCACCAAAACGCCGGAGTTCGTGCGTGCACGCAAAGCGGCGCAATATGCCAACAGCATCGATGATGTAATCAAGATCATGACCACCGACAATAATGGCGGCTATGCCAACGACTGGCTCATCGGCGATACCAAAACCAATGAGGTGGCCAAGCTGGAACTGGGTTTGAAGGATTATAAGGTTTGGCGATCGAAAGATACGGCCATGATCGGCTCTAACTTCCCGAGTGATCCGAAACTGATCAAAGAGGAAACCGATTTTGATGTGAATAACAAAGCCAGTTCGCCGAATGCGCGTAAGCTGCGTATGGAAAAATTAGTGGCTGTGGATTATAAAGGTAAACTGGATGATGCTACGGGAAAAACCATCGAAGGCGATACTTACGATGCTTTAGATAATAAAGAGGCCATGAACCGTTGCGTGATCGACGGCCACATTGACCAGGACCCGCACGGCTGCCCCGAATGGAACGAAGGCCCGTATTACCCGATGGGTGCGGTACAAGGCAAAGTTACGACAACCGACCTGGCCAACAAAATGCAGTTTTGGGCACACATGGGGCACCCGCATGGCGACGACTTTTTAGCGAAGCCCTATTTTGCAGCACACCCGGAATACAAATGGATGAGCCCATACCTGCGGGATATGAAGGCTTATCCGTGGACGTTGTTTAGTGCGAAGTAATTTAGTTGCTGTTTTTCCCAGTTGGTTCGTCAATGATATGCTACGTTTTTATTCCGTTTATTGATCGTAGCTGCCACTTCTACACTCACTGGTCTAAGTAAGAGCAACAACATAAATAATATAGCGCCGATGAAAAATGCGCCGATTGTCCAAAGCAATGTATTCTCTGTTGGGCTCTCTAAATAAACCTGTGCAACCATAGTTGGGCCTGCGATGGCAAACATTGCAAGTAACATAAAACCAGAAAATGGAGTACCACGCATTGTTTCGCCGGATAAATCCAACAACTGAATCCGAGGGCCCAACCAAATTACAATCGGTATCAACACAAAAAAGATCGGTGCGACAACATTCAGGATTTCCTTATCAACTGTAAAAAGGTTGTACTTAATAAAAATCAACCATCTAAGAACACTGTATGTAAGAACGGATCCAGCAGAAATAATTAGAAAAGGAATCAATATCCGTCTAAACTTAATGTCAAAATCCTTCATGATATAAGGTTATGTATTTATTTTCTATTTCGCCATCAACCTCTTGTTTATTATGACCCGTTTTATGAATAATGATAACGGCATTGCAATATGTGCAGTCTGTTATCTCTAATTTGATACACTAAGCGATGCTCATCGGTTATGCGTCTGCTCCAGCAGCCTGAAAAATTGCCTTTCAACGGTTCCGGTTTTCCAATACCTTTGTACGGGGTGCGCAAACAATCTTTTACGAGATCATTGATCCGCCCTACTACTTTTTTATCGATCTCCTGCCAGTATAAGTAGTCGTCCCAGGCTTTGCTTTGCCAAACCAGTTCCATCAATCTTCGATCAACTTACGAGATTGGAATCTACCGCTATTCATTTCATCAATGGCATCTTGCAGGCGTTTGCGGTTTGCTTCACTGCTCGTCAGATGCAAAGTTTCCATCAGTGAGTTGTACTCTGCCAAATCCATTACGACTACATTTTTCCCTTTGCTTCGCGAAACAATTACGGTTTCAGCGTCGTCATTTACCATATCTAATGTTTTCGCCAGATTAGTGCGAAAGTCAGTATAATTCAAAACTTCCATAATTAAGTACTTGTTTGAGTACAAAAATAAGAATTTATTCTCCCAAAAAAAAATCCTAAATCGAAAAGCCGAAATTCGAAATTCAATTATTCCGCCATCAACCTCCTTATCAACTCCGCACTCTGCTTTTTCCCCTCTTCCAGCCGATCCTTAAAAAAAGCCTGGACGTCGTTAAAGTGCTTTTTGTAGCCTTCCATATCGCCGTAACCGATAATGGCCGACCATTCCCTCACCGCTGAATGGAACTCGAGGTCGTCGCCGCGGATGGTTTTGTCATAAAGAGCGGTTTCAATTGACTCCTCTAATAACTCTTCATTTTTAAACAGGTATTCGGCAATACCGAGCCGCAGGCGAAACGGCGGCGTCTGGCCGATCAGGTTATCGTAAGGGTTCACACCCAAATGGTACCACGCATCAACCATGCTTAAAATACTGAGGTGTGAATTCGGTTTCCGGTGACCCGCATTTTGGGACAACGAAAACTCCTTCATTACCTTATCATTCAGCATAATGGGTTTGCGGCTTTCATGAAAGACAAAATCCCGGGCGCGGTATAGCCTTGCCCTGAAAGCCTCTTCCTCTTCTTTGATCATCAGCTTAAACAATTCCGACTCAGATATAGCATAACGCTTCACCTGCTGCCTGGCATACGGATTTAATATAGCCAGGCCGGCATAAACGTGCGCTTTGTAGCTGAATATACGCAACGTGGTCAGTATCTTGACATTGTCGATACCGCCGATGTATGAACCGTTATCCCATGGGAAAAAACCGGCCTCTTTCCAGGCCGTGCCCATGCTTTCAAAGCCGACATGTGTTACCGCCTGGGTGTCGGCAACGATCTTGTCGTGCTCGTGGTAATCTGATATTTCCACAATATCAGATTCAACGGCTGTGAACAGATCAAGCATTCGCTTGTAGGCGGCCTCATCCGAACGGTGCTTTATTAAGATAACCTTTTGTCCCTTCGGTTCGAAACCAGGTCCGTGCATCGCATGGAACGTGATGATCTTGGTATCGCCGGGAAGGTACTTTTCAAAAATGGCGATCTCAGGATGCTTTACCGAGGTCTGTCCGGCTACAATAGCTCCGTATTTGGTAGACGAGCCGTACGCGGCAACCACCTGTTCCATCTTATCAGCCTCTACCGAGTAAATGATCAGGTCGCTGGCCCGGACAATTTCATGGCCGTCGGTCTTTACACCAATCCCAAACGGTTCAAGTTCTTGCTGCAGCCTGTCCCTGTTTTCAGGCAGATCGCAGCCGCTTACCGCATAACCCGCTTTTGCAAAAGCCTTTGCGTACAGCTTGCCCATGTCACCCAGACCGATAAAACCTATATTCATTTCGCTAATATAGTTATGCAGAATTATTTTATCACCTGCGCTTAATATTCACTTAAAATTATGACGCCGATTTTTTCTGTAAATTAGTATATCCTTTCAGTGCGAAATGAAGTATAAGGATAATAGAAAACGTTTTTTAATATCTTAATTAATAGTTAACTTGCGGTGCCAAATGGTTGACCCTATGAATAAGTATTCAGCGACAGGCTTTATAATCATTCTTTGTTTACTGACCGCCTTCACAGCTTTCCCCCAGGATACAGCTAAGAAAGCGCATCCGGTGCAAAGCACTAAAACGAAACCCCTGGTCAAACGGCCGAACCGTTTTCACCAGGTGGGCCCGGTTTTGAATAAGCCGGCCGATCAGACACCGGCCCAAACTACGCCGGCACAAGCTCCGCCAAAAGTAAACCCCAAAACACAAGTTGATCCCGCCCAATTAAATGATAAAACCCTTGGCGGGCAATATCAATACCTGCTTAGCAAAGCTTACAATTACCAGGAACCGCTTATCTCGGCCTTCTGGAAAAACTTCAACGATACCTTAAAGGCGGTTCGGGGCAAATTGCAGCAGGCATCATTGACCATATCGGCTCAAAAGAAGATGGTCGACAGCCTGAAAGCCAGTGACGCAAGCAAGGACCAGTCGCTTTCTGAATCCAATGCCAAAGTGGATGCCATCAGCGTATTTGGCATCATGATGCAAAAATCGGCTTATAATGTACTCATGTTTTCGTTGGTTGGCGGGTTAACACTTGTCCTGATCATCGTGATCATTACCACGGCAAAATACCGCAACGAGGCCCGTTACCGCATGAACCTTTACGAAGAGATTGAAGAAGAATATAAAACCTTCAAGGCTAAGGCAAACGAAAAGGAGATCAAACTGGCCCGCGAACTGCAAACAGAGCGCAATAAATTGGACGAATTGTTAGGCAGAAGTTAAATTCGCCCGTGTATCGTTAACACTATTTTTATTTTACTCCCTTATATTTGCTATTACTTATTACAATATCTTAGTCGTAGCGTTTAATGTCGTCAAACCAGCGCAATCCGCGTACACGTCCTGTTTTTAAATTATCGGCTGTTGACGACCAGGAGAAGTTTAAACCCGTACCGCTGCCGAGCGGGAAATATCCCTATCGGCTGAATATTAAGGACGTAATTCCCGGGCTTCCGCAAAGCGGCTTTGCTTTTCATATAGTCGGTGACACCGGCGGAACGCGTTCACCTGAATACCAGAAAAGCGTTGTGGACGAAATGATCCGGCAATGCAGCGAAACAACCCGGGATAATGAAAAACCGCAGTTTCTTTTTCACCTGGGCGACGTGGTATATAATTTCGGGCAGGCTTCTGAATATTACGACCAGTTTTTTAACCCTTACCGCGACTATCCATGCCCCATATTCGCCATACCCGGCAACCACGACGCGGATGTAAACCCACTGGATAAAGAGCAGCCGAGAACCCTCGATGCCTTTGAGACCGTATTTTGCGATACGGAAAGCAGGTCTTTAAAATTAGCGCGCGATACAGGCAGGAAAAGTAATATTCAACCCAACTTTTACTGGGTGCTCGAAACCCCGCTGGCCGACATCATCGGTTTGTATAGCAATGTGCCCAAATTCGGCAATATTCAAAAGGATCAGCGCGAATGGTTTATCGAAGCTTTAAAAACTTCGGCCACAAAGTCAAAAGCGATCATCATTTGTGTGCATCATGCACCCTATTCAGCCGACATCAATCATGGATCGAGCATCCACATGATGGCTCTGATCGACGGCGCCGCCCGCGAAGCGAAAGTTGTTCCCGACCTTGTCCTAAGCGGCCATGTGCACAACTACCAGCGTTTTGTCAAACGATACCCGGATAAAACGGTACCTTTTATCGTTGCGGGAGGAGGCGGCTATGCCGACCTGCACCCCATAGCCAAGCCTGATGATCCGGATTTTTCAGACGACAGCTGCCTCCTCGACGGTGTTGAATTGCAAAACTACTGTGACGACACGCATGGTTTTTTGAAAATCGGCATTGGCAAAAAGTCCGGTAAAGTAGTCATTAGCGGCGAATACTATACCACGGGAATAAACCAGCCTCAACCGTTTGATCGTTTTACAATAAGTGTTCCTGGCCGCTAAGCCGTTGGCAGAACATTCGGTAAACGGCTGAATATGTTGAATGTCATTCTTTATTCAAAGCGCTATCTTGCACTGATAAAGCTATTCAGTTCTCAAACTCTTAACCGGGTTTGCCAATGCCGCTTTTATGCTTTGGTAACTCACCGTCAGCAAAGTAATACCCATCGCTCCAATGCAGGCAACTATAAATATCCATAGCGATATTTCGGTGTGATATTGATACCCCTTAAGCCACCCTGCCAGGAAGTACCACGAGATAGGCACCGCCAGGCCGCAGGAAATAGTGACCAACACTACGAAGTCTTTCGACAACATTCCCCACAGGTGCAGTACCGACGCACCGAGTACTTTACGCACCCCTATTTCCTTGGTTTTCTGTTCTGCTACAAAGGATGCCAGTCCAAACAGTCCGAGTGAAGAAATAAATATTGCCAGTATGGCAAAGATGGATGCCAGCTTGCCGATGCGTTCTTCGTCCGAGAATTTTTTAGCATACTCGTCATCCGTAAAGTGATAATCGAACGGGCTGGCCGGGTTGTATTTTTTGAAAACGCCGCCTATTTTGGCCAGGGCATCCTGCAGTTGCGCGGCGGGTTTCATCTTTATCGTGATGATATTTGCCCAATTGTAGTCGACGAAAAAGATGGTTGGCTGCACCGGCATGTAAGGCGACTGCATCACCATATTATCGATCACGCCCACCACGGTATAGGCCTTTTTATCTTTGCGTATGATCTTTCCTATCGGGTCTTTAAAGCCGGTCAGTTCCACCGCTGCCTGGTTTAATATCATGGCCAGCGTGTCGCTTGCAAAGTCCCGTGAAAAATCCCGG
>JAFDZK010000269.1 GCA_018267005.1 Bacteroidota bacterium | reverse complement strand
TCCTCACCTTCGTAAATCCATACGGTATCAGCGTGATGGTATGCACCGTGTCGCTTACCGCCCCGCGATATTCGCCATCCCGATCCGTAACCGGCTGATCGGCCACGCCGCCGTTCAGCTTCCAGCCAGGTATCTGCCGTCCTGTAGCGGTGATCTCGACCGGCGCATGCGCCTCGTTCCATACAAATTTGCCGCTTAAAGGCTTTACCGAAACCTGCAGGTTCTTTCCGGGATCGGCTACAATGTTCTGCGTCAAACCGTAATTCCAGTTCTGAGTAGGGTAAACGCTGAAGTAGTCGCCTTCGTGCGGGTCGTTGCTTTTTTCCCAGCGCTCGCCCAGCTTCAGGGCATAAACCAGCGGCCCGCGCTCAATGGCCCGCGAATTTCGCCCCCAGTTGGAGGTACTGACATGCATAGGCAGCTTCAGAACAAGTTTGTCCTTATCCTTCCATGTCCGGCCGATCGTCACAAAATGGCCGCCTTTAAGTCGCTGTAGTTCCTTGCCGTTCAGCGTAACAACGCCCTCGCTGCACCACGACGGTATCCGCAGCTTCCAGTCGAATTTGGCCGGCTTTTCAGCCGAGATATTGAAGGTCACCTCATCGCCGAACGGGTAATCCGTCACCTCGTCGATGCTGATTGGCGCATTGTCGCGGCCGGCCGTGGTAGTCAACTTGTTCGGCCCGTAAACGAATGAAGCCAAGCCGTCATCCTGCGTTTTATACCACAGGTGCTGCGCGTATTTGGTCCAGCCCTGGTGCATATTGGCTAAGCAGCAGGTATAGCCGCTGCGCATGCCCAGTACGTTGTTCATCTCGCGACCGAAGGGCAATGAAAACTCGAACACCCCGCGTTCGATAACCGGTTGGTTGGCTATCTGGAAGTATTGCTTGTTATTGTAATCGTCGGTAGTTTGGGCAGGCAGGGCGTTAAACGTAATGCGTTCCAGCGCGTCCATGTAGCGCATGTCGCCTGTAACGGCGATGTCTTGTTCCATCGAAAACATATCTTCTACAATGGCACACAATTCCGATCCTTGTGTAGGCAGGTTGCCGTGCAGGTCCTCGTCGGCTGAGAACGCGCCGTTCGGCAGTCCGTGCAGCGTCATGATATCATTAAAGCCTAGTTTCAGGTCGGCCAGGTAAGCGCTGTCACCAGTGCGCTGAAACTTCAGCGCCGGGTCCTTCAGCGCCATGCCCACATTCACCCCGTGGCGGTGCATCCAGTCCGAGTCGTTTTGCTGCGCTGCAGCGTCCATCACCCAATCGCGCCCGCCGAACCAATTGCTCCAGGCATAGCACTGCCGGTTTAACTCGTCCGCAAGGTCGAGCAATTTTGGGTCGCCCGTTTTTTCATACAGCCACTGCGCCACCATAATATTTTCCGTGCCGCGTGACTGCGCCCAGTCGGTCCAGTGATTGATAGGGCATTTCTTCAGCGCCTCCAGCTCGTAATGAAAATAGTTCGTCAGGAATTTGATCGCCCTTTCATCATTGCTGGCGGTGTAATATTGTTTCATCACTTTCAGCATCAGCATCTTCGGCCACCAGTCTTCGCCTTTTTCCGGGTTGGCGGTGGTGATTACCAGGCCGCTGTCGCGCTCGGCTTTGGTGATCGGCCCAAAATATCCAGATGGCCGCTGGTGATCGATCGTCCAGTTGATGTATTTGAGCACTTTGGTTTTCAGCGTGGGATCGTCCAGCAGCCAGGCCAGCGGCACCGCGCCGTCGAGCCAGTAGGGGGTCTCTTCCCAGCCATCGCCGGTGCCGCCAAGCCAGCCGTTATTGTTTTTTACCTTCCAATACACTTCGTCTAAGTGGCCGGTAGTGCCGTCGCGCATGGTTTCCAGTTGGTCGCGCAGCCAGCCGGTGGGGTGTATGGCGCCCAGCGGTATATCGGTATATAATGGTTTTACAAAATGGCCGGGCTTGTCGGCGATACGATAGGAGGTAAAGACGCACAGGATGACCAGTGCCGGAAGAATTCTTTTGCGCATAAGTAGCTAATTGGTTTGTAAAGCTACATTTTCCGCAAATAAGATTTGAATCGGCTATTATTTTGTATAATACGAATCAGACACCTGCAAATTTGCATGGCTGTTGAAAACAGCGTGAATGAGTACAGTATTGCCATCTAAAGAAGCGGTGTCCGTTGTTATAAACCCGCTTGGATAAATGAGTGTGGTGGGCTGGGTCATTACGTATTTAGGCCCCGCCGGCGTGTAATTGTACTTTGCAGTGCTTATATACGCCGCTGAATTGATAGTATAGTAGGTGCCCGGCGGATAAAAGATCCCGACGATACAAGTGCCGTCATTATTGAACTGCGCATAGTTACCGCTATTGAATGACGAAGCCTGGTAGGTCGTGTCGCCGGATATTACGCCTGAATAGCTCTGCGTGTAAGTGTGCAGTTTTACCTGCTGCCACTTTCCGACGATAGGGTATTGGTTTTCCTTTTTGCAGGACATGATAAACCAGATTATCCCAATAAATACTGCGTACAAAATTTTCCGGTCCATTTGAAACGTTTAATGGCAATACGCAGCATTACGGCCCGGTGCGACAGGCGCATTAAATTATTTTCTGCTGATATGACTTGACCTTTTTCAATAATTGGTGTACATGTAGCGAATCGCTTTAAATAGTTGATACGATTTACATGTTACCGGAACATGATAATGATAAAAAAGAAGGAGGTGTTCTTCTATCGAATTGATTGACAGTTTTCGGAACTATTCCCAACCTTATCTAAGCGGCAAGCTATAATACCAGCCTTGCCGGATCTTGCCGGTTATCCCAAAAAGTTAGCAACTCTACGTTGTTTGATTTGATCCTGTAAAAGAGGCTTACTTGCTTTACTAATACACATCTGTGTGCATTACTTTCCTGGGAATAGGGATATAACAACGGATTGCGACTGATGTGTGATAATGCTTCGTCGGTTCGATCAATAAGGTTTTCGATTTCGCGAAATGTCCATCGCTCGTCCAGGTAGTCTAAAAGCCGATAATAGGTTATCCTGGCTTCTGGCGACCAGCTAATGGTATAAATCATTATTTCTTTAAGTAGCGATTTCTGACTTCGGCCATTACCTGCTCATGCGGGATACCTTCACCGTTGTCGAGCTCTTGTTTTGCTTTATTAATTGATTGTTTAACCTGGTTTGGAAGGTCATGCCAGAAATCTTTATTTGAGATATTAAGCAACGAATCGATCTCGTTAAGCAGTATATCGTCCTCACTCTGCATAATCTTTTCCAATATCCGGTATTTATGCTCGATATTCATAGCCAATATTTTATATAAAGGTAAGGATTTATTCTAAAATATTTTCCCCAGCGCCTGCTCCAAATCCCCGATCAGGTATTCCGGATCTTCAAGCCCCACATACATCCGTATCAGTTGATATCGATTGTATTCACCGGCATCATATTCCTCCTCGGGTATCGCGGCAATAGACGGGATGATCAAACTCTCGTGACCGCCCCACGACACCGCCATCAGGATGTGCTGCAGCGAATCGCAAAAGGTTTCGATCTTGCGTAGCGCCGGATCTTTCAGCGTAAAGCTGAATAATCCGCCGCAGCCATCCATCTGCTTTTGACCTAACGCGTATTGCTTAAAATCTTCCCTGAACGGCCAGATCACTTTATTGACCAGCGGGTGTTTGGACAGCCATTCGGTAATGATCCTGGCACTTTCAAAGCTCCTTTGCAAACGCAACGGCAGCGTGCGCAAACCCCGGATGAGCAGCCAGGCCGAATGCGGCGACAGGGCCGGTCCGATGGTCATAAACTCATGATCGAATATCTTTTTGATCAGTTCCCTGCTGCCTGTTACTACGCCTGCTACCACGTCCGAATGCCCGCCGATGTATTTGGTGGCGGTTTGCGCCGACAGGTCGATACCCAGCTCTATCGGCCGCTGAAATAAGGGCGTGCAATAGCTGTTATCGATCATCGTAACGATGCTTTTTGACTTGGCCAGCGCCACAACGGCTTTCAAATCCTGCAACTCGTAGCTGAAGGTATTCGGGCTTTCCAAATAGATCAGTTTGGTTTCGGGGCGAATGGCATTTTTGAAATTTTCTATGTCCGTGCCGTCGATAAAAGTGGTCGTCACGCCGAATTTCGGGAGCAGGTTTTTAAACAGCTTGATCGTCCAGCTATACGGATTTTCGACCGACACGATATGGTCGCCCTGCTCTACCAAAGCCAGTATCGGTACGCTGATCGACGCAACGCCGCTGCTAAAGACCAGGGCGTCTTCGGCGCCATCCAAAGCGGCTAATTTTTTCCGCAGGATATTGAGCGTTGGGTTATTCCCGCGTGTATACAGGTCGTAATCATACTCATCGGCCAGCGCCGCACGAAATTCCTTCACCGTTTTCAGCGCGAAGTTGCTCGTCTGGATGATAGGAGGTGATACTGCGTTGAAATAGTTTTCGCGTTCTTCGCCAAGCTCGTTCAGTATGTAGGATAAGTCCATTGTCAATTAAATCGAGGAATTGTAAAAATCAAAAAGAGCAAGGCTAATGCGGGGACTACAAACAGTGCTATAGTAAGTATTAACTGATTGACGGCAAGGCGATAATTTATATCATTTGTTGGCTTAACAACGATTATTCCTGTTATAAAACTTGCTAATACACTATAAAGCAATACGATCAGGGGTGTGCTACCATGAGTTAAGGTACCCCTGGTGAGATAAAGCCAATAACATGTGAATAATATCTGAAACACAAGAACACACCAATACAGTGCCTTTATCGTTTTTAATCTTTTTAGATTGATCTTAATTGCTTGTGCCATTCTTTTTGCGACTAAAAAATATAATAAACCGCCAGCCCGAAGGCGTAGCATCCCAGGCAGATCAGCACCGCGTAAAGGTTCTCCCTGATAAAACTCACGGAAATATTGACGGTGACGAACCAATACGAAATAATGAAAACAAGCGGCACCAGCGGGAACCATTTGATGGTATAAATTCCGGATGTGTCCTGGTCTTTCATCTTTTTTCGCAGGATAAATATCGTCAAAGCGGCCAGGGAAAGTCCGATCGTATCAAAAAACATCACGTATTTGAGCAGCGTACTGAACGAGTCGACAAAAAAAAGCACGATCAGCGTCAACACCACGAAAACGCTCATCCCAAACTCCTGCACCTGCGTTTTGGGATTCACTTTATGAAAAATAGGCGGTAAAATACCGTCCTCGGCCATGGCGTAATACACGCGCGGGTTCGACAGCACGTTTACGTTCACGAAGGCCAGCACTCCGAAAAAGAGTGTTACCGACATGATCTTATAGCCTGCCTGCCCGAACAGCACACCCATCATCTTGGCCGCCAAAGCAGGGGTATGCTGCAGCCCGCCCAACCCCAGCACTTTCAGGTAAGCGAAGTTGACGGACACATACAGGAAAATGATCACCCCGATACCCATTGCAATGGCTTTTGGAATGTTCCTTTTAGGGTTGATGATGTCACCGCCGAAATTGATGGTTTGCTGGTAGCCGCCGTAAGTGAAAAACACGGGTACCAGGCACAGGCCAAGTCCCGTCAAAAGGCTGTGATGGGGAACGGTAACCGCGATGGGAACCGGGTATGCGCTGCTTTTAAAAACAGCAAAACAGACCAAAAGGATGAGGCCGATCTTAAAGCTGATCAGAAAGTTCTGCGTCCTGGCGCTTATTTTGATACCGAGAAAATTGATCACATACAGGATAAATACCGAAGCGATGGTGATAATATGCGTACCTGCCTCGTTTTGCAGTGACGCAGGCAGCAGGAAGGGTTTGATATAATCGGAGCCGATGAGCGCGACGGCAGCAACCGAAGCCGCAT
>JAFDZK010000268.1 GCA_018267005.1 Bacteroidota bacterium | reverse complement strand
AGTATCTCGCCGCCGTTATAAAATACGTAAGGCACCACGAAGAACTGCTGGCACGCAACAAACAGGATACTTAACGCCGATGTACGGCGGCCAAAGCCCGCCCTTTTAAAGAAGACGTACAGGCCCCAGAGGCCGATTAACTGACAAAGTGTTATGGTTATCGCCGATGCTTGCCCCGTATTGACGTCCATGAATAGTTTTATGGCATAGGGCACAAGGTACTGTCCCGGTGACCACCATGTCAAAAATTCGGAGGTGTTGTTAACCAGGTCTCCCTGGTCGGGCGCGATGAGGTGATTGAACGGACCACCCAACTCCATCGACCGCATAACAAAGAAGCCATTGGCAGAGTCGGGAAAAACGGCAGGGGGTGCGAAATAAAGAAATATGCCCGATACAATAACTGCGGCGCAGATAATGCCGAAGATGATGTGTGGCAGATTTTGTTTTCCGCGAGGCACGATATTGCTATTCGATGGTTCTTGTCCTGACCTTCACGGCCGGGTTACCTTGGTAAACCGACCAGGCATCCAGATCTTTGGTTGCTACCGAACCGCTGGTTAATACGGCATGAGAGCGGATGGTTATACCCTGGTTCACGACGGCACAGGCGCCGATCCAGACCCCGTCTTCCAGCGTGACGCTTCCCGTGACCAGGTCGAACGAACTTTTTTTGTAGTTGTGGCTGCCGGTAAGCAGAACCGCACCCTGCGACAAGCAGACATTTGAACCGATGCTGATCATGACCAGGCTATCTATCCAAACATTTTCCCCGATCCAGACATGGTCGCCGATGGCCAGGTTCCAGGGGTATTTGATATTTACGCAGGGCTTGATCTCGACCCCTTTGCCAAGTTTAGCGCCGAATGCCCTTAATAAAAATCGCTTAAATCCATAAAATGGAAACAGGCTGCTTTTGAAGAAAAAGACATTGGTATAGTACCACAATACCCTTTTCAACGCATTCCCGCCGGGGCGGTAAGGGTGATTGTTATAGGTCGACAGATCAGTTTTTTGCATCGCCTGAAGGTTTTTTGTCATCATGCTTTACCCAAAAATAAAGGCTTATGGCTATGATCACGTAAATGATGATGTTGAACACCGTATGATGGTCGATGATCTGGCCGTTTACTTTCTTATCCCACCAAATGGCCAGTACGATGAAGCGGGCGATGTTAAGAACCTGTATCGCTACCAGCCCCGGGATAAGAAAAAGCACCTTTGCTTTCAGCTTCCGTGGGTAGGCGATCACAAACGCGGTAAAAAAGCTCATGATCCCGAGCCCCAGGCAGGTGTAAACCAGCGTTAAACGCCCGTGACCGGCAATTAAAATGTTGGTATCGTCGGTTATCGAAGTATACCCCATCCAGTTGAGCAGTTTTGCTGTAGTTCGCAGCAGCAGGTGTCTCAGGGCGCGTATATAATCTAAATGGTTGGCAAGGAAAGCGCTGTAATGGCGTCCGGGTAAGGTAAGGCCGAAGAAAAATACATTGAAGTAATAAAATAAACCGAACAGGGACAGAAATGTCAATAAGAACCTTGCCGGAGAGCCTTTTTCAAGCAGCTTTTTCATTTTGTTTTTCCTGTTTTAACAGTTCGTCGATCTTTACATCCACGATCAGTCTAAACCAAAAACCCTGCAAAAAATGGAAGATAATTCCCGCCCGGCCGTCTAAAAAGCCGAGCTGGAAAATGATGCGCTGGGTAAAGTAAAGCATTGGGCGCACATATCTTGGCAGCCTCCACCACAAGTTTTTACGCCAGGCGGTGCGTTCGTCGGGCGAACCCCAAAAATTTGGTTTTACCGTTTGCGCCCTGGCCTGTTTCATCCGTTCCACTTCTTCCTGTGCAACCAGGTCGCTGTACCGGTTGTGTTTCTCGATCCAGAAACGGATCTGGTTTTCCTTTAAATTTTCTTCCAGTATGATGCCATCCTTCCATACTTCGGTGTTACCGGGTACGACGAACCGGTGGTCCATATTTTCATTGGTGTCCGAATAGCCCACGCCAAAGCGGAACATCTTCAGCAAGTAAAAGGGATAATAACCGCCATGTTTTATCCAGCGACCTTTAAAAAAATTTTTCCGGTTGAAATAAATACCGTCGACGCCGGCATGATCTTCATCTCTAAAATCCTTTAATCGTGTCTTAAGTTCGGGAGTAACCACCTGGTCGGCATCCAGGCAAATCACCCAGGGGGTTGTAACCGGGAAGTTTTTGAGAGCGAAGTCCCACTGTGTCGGATGGTTCTTAAAAGCGTGCTGTAAAAACTTTGCGCCGTATTGTTCGCCAATCCCGATGGTTTTGTCTGTGCTGCCTGAATCGAGTATGAATATCGGCGCTTTTAAATCGGCTATCGACGCCAGCAAACGCGGCAGGTGTATTTCTTCGTTATAAGTAAGAATAATAAATGAAAATTGCGTGTTCACTGGAATTTTGCTTTGATGATCATGCTTTTCCAAAAAAACGGGAGCCGGCCGCAGCCTTTAAAAGCGGTTACTTTAAAGCCCTTGCCCGTCAGCAGCCTGCTTAGCGTGTTCCGCGACCATAGTTTGATATGGCCGCCATGCCACGTGGGGCTCATGTGCGTGTCCCACATATTCAGCACGCTTAGCATCAGGTTCTTCAAATATCCATGGTATGGTGTCGATAGGATGATCTCGCCATTTTGGGGCAATACCGATTTGCAAAAGTCGATAAAACCTTCGGGGTCGTATAAGTGCTCTATCACCTCAGTCGAGATAATGGTATCGAATTTTAGTTTTTGCAACGGTTCGGGCAGCTTGCCGGTCGACAGGTCCTGTAAAAAGAAACGGTCGGAATGCGCTTTTTTAGCGATCGCAATACCATTTTCGGAAGCATCGGTGCCGTAGGCATTGTACCCATGCGTCAGCAGGTAGTTTACCAGGTGCCCGTTGCCACATCCCAGGTCAAGTATACATTGGTTGCTATTTTTATCGAGCAACGACAATAATGGGCCCTCGAGGTACGTGAATGTGTGACTCGGAGCGTTATCCGAAAACCCATAGTCCTTATATTCTGCCATCGCTTATGATTTGTTCGTACATACCGATATATCTTTTTGCCAGGTATTCCTCGTTGAAATCATTACGGATTTTTGCCGGCGCATGTTTCCTTATTCGCTGCAATTCCGCGGGGTTTTCGTGAATAGATATAATGGCATCAGCAAATGAACCCGCATCATGGCTGCTTACCCATCCCAATTTGTTATCAAGCACGTAGCCAGCCAGGCCCACATTATCGCTGACCAGTACAGCCGTTCCAACCGCCAGGCTTTCGATCACTACATTACCAAAATTTTCATCGTAAGATGGCAAAACCATCAAATCGTGGTCTGCAAGCACCTTAAACTTATCTTCGCCGCGGAAGCCGACCCAATCAATGAACTGGTCGATACCCGTTTCTTTGGCCAGCGCTTTCAGCCTCACGACATATGCGGGTTCGCCGTTGCCGGCAATAGTCAGGCGATATGGAATGCCGATATTCTTTAAAGCATCGAACAATATTTCAAGCCCTTTCTTTTCGTCTATCCTTGAAAAAAAGAGCAATCTCAGGCTTTGATGATGACCGGATTGCGCCACGGGCATATCTGCGGGTAAGGCAACAAAATTCGGTATCTCGAAAATTCTTTGCGCGGTAACCAGTTTTTCCATCGCCTGCCTTTCCCTATGTGATGTAACATGCATAAATGACCGTTTAAGCAATGGCTTGCCCAGAAAAACATGCATCAGCTTTTTGCCGAAACTGTTCCTGTTGGTAAACGAATATGCGCTTAAAGTTCCCCTCGGGGAAATTACCACTGGTTTGCCGCGCATAATGGCTACCTGGCACGAAAGCACCGAAACCAGGTTCCACCAGGCATGAATATGGACCACATCGTAGTTTTTTATTTCCGACCAGAGACGCCTTAAAAGCGCAGGCGAAAAATGGCTGTGATCTTTGGTCAGGCGTCTAAAGTACGTGACCTTCACGCCGTCCACCTCGGTCGCTTTTCCCGGTTCGACGGGTAATTCCGCCGGCCCGTTGGCTGTCGTAGTGAAGACTTCAACCGTACACCCCGCTTTGGCTAATTGTTCGCTTAGCTTGGACACGGACATCGTAGGGCCGCCGTAAATATAAGCGGGTTTATAGGAAGCGTTTACCTGCAGGATGTTCAAATCTCTTTTAAAATGCGCGTAGCGACAAATATCTTATGGATGATCAGCATGCTGACGTACGACCAGAAAACCGTGTTAATGAGAAATTCAAAGCTGAGCCCGCGCCACATGATCTGGAATAAACCGCTGAAAATTAACGCGGTGCCCAGGATGTAGCCGCCAAATAGTTTTTCGGCATGCTGCGAGATCAATTGTGCTACCGCACCATAAATGAAAAGCGCGAGGAATACACCTATCCCTCCGGCCGAAAGGTAGGCATCGACGATGAAGGCCGGCTTGGCCGAGACGTTGGAGCCCCGATTGACCACACCCGCATTGTAAACACGTTCCATTACCAGGTCTTCCGTAATGGGTTTCGATGGCCAGAATATGCGGGGGACAATGGCTATAGCCGATTGCCTGAGAAGCTGCAGACCATAAAAGTCGACCTTATCGGGGGTCGACTTGACGAAATTCGTGAACATCTCGATTTCGCTGAGGCGCAATGTTAAAAAGCCCCAGTCGCTGTCGTCCTGCTCAAAATCTGTATTTTTATTCAGCGCTGCATCAATAGCGGCATCCCTTGCCTCGTCCGCCGACAGTTCTTCGCTCCATGCGCTTTGCCTAAAAGCGCGGTTGTAAGTCGGCAGGAACATGAATATGATGACAAGTGCCGGCACAAAGATGGTCAGCACGGTTTTCTTATAGGTGGGATAAAGAAATATACCGAGTACCAGGATGCTGGTAATGATGGGCTCCTTGTATCCTGATATCATTGCCTGGTAGAAATTGAAAAAGTAAAGAATAACGCAAATCAGCGTATTCCACACTTTATGCAAGGGTATGGCAAACGCCAGCGCCAGTGTTCCGGCGATAAAGCTCAAAGAGCTGAATTGATTGGAAAACTGTGATAGTCCCGGCACTCTAAGGAAAAGCTCTGACACCGGCAGGGTAATGACGGCGGCGGCAAAAAGCAGGTTAGCGATCTTCTCCCGCTCTACATAAAATTTACGCTCGACAGGATACTTCATGCAAATTAGTATGCCTGTTACAAACGCTGCATGGCCAAGACAATAATAACGCTGGCATTGCGCGGTGCGGTCAAGCAGGTCATAGTCGATGAGGTAATAGGCGCTCATTTTGTGAAAATCCTGGTAACCCAAAACGCTGAAGAAATAAAAGACGGACGTGCAGCAAGTGTATCCGGCGAAAATGATTTGTACCAGGAAGAGTGGACGCATCAATTGCTCGGCGACACTCCTGTCGTCGGGCAGCGGTTTTACCCAGCCGCTCAGGGTCAGGTAAAAGATAAGGAATGAACCGAGCCACGCGATGAAGTATGACAGCTCGGGATCAGGTTTAAAGATCGTCGCGAATAACCAGGGAAGGTAAAGTACTATATATCTTTCTATCGGAACATTCTTCATCTCTCGTGTCCTGTAACCAGCGCGGATTCTATCGCCTCTGCAATGGATATAAAATTCCAGGTTCTTATAATACCGGCCGACTTTTTACCGAGTTCCCTAAGCTGCTGCTTCGAATTTGTGAGTTCGTCAAGGCAGGCGGCCAATTCGTCCCGGCTGTCGCGCTTAAATATAATACCGTTAATGCGATTTTTAACAAGATCGGCTGCACAACCGACAGCATCCGATACCAAAACCGCTTTTCCGCAGGCCATAGCCTCGTTCACTGC
>JAFDZK010000267.1 GCA_018267005.1 Bacteroidota bacterium | reverse complement strand
TATCGCCGTATCATTACGGGCTGGTAACGAATCAATTTGCGCCGAAGCTGATCCACAGACCATCACTAAAAGAAATATACTTGCAATCAGTCCGTAAAAAGAATTCTTTATGTACTCCTTCCCTGGGGAAGGGTGCGGCTGCCCGTGAAGTGGCGCGAAGGGGTTTCCGCCCTGCATGTTTGCGAAACCCCACCCTGCACCCGCCCCGGGGCGGGAATCGCACATGGCCCAGCTTCTTTCTATCACTCCAGACTTCATATCAATACTTTTATTTCTTGCTATCTCCTTTCCTGGCAAAGCTCTATCAGTACGCCATTGGTGCTTTTGGGGTGAATAAAGCATACCAGCTTGTTATCGGCGCCTGGTTTTGGCTTGTCATTTAACAATAAGAAACCTTCCGCTTTTAAACGCTGCATTTCGGCCTCAATGTCCTCAACGTCAAAGGCTATATGATGGATCCCTTCGCCCTTTTTTTCGATGAACTTAGCCACCGGGCTTTCAGGCGACATGGCTTCTACTAATTCTATTTTATTGGGCCCCGATTGTAAGAACGCCGTTTTAACACGCTCTGACGCAACCTCTTCGACTTTATAAACCGGCGTGTTCAGCAATGCTTCATAAAGCTTTCCGGCGGCGGCTATATCCTTTACGGCGATACCAATATGCTCGATCTTGTTCATACCCAAATATTGGAAATAATTACGTTTACCTGATTATTTAACCTTGTTTGGATTAATTATAAATAAAAACTTTACTTATCTTTGCGCTGTTAATACTTGAAAGAGATGAACCTTCCGATATACCTGGATAATAACGCTACAACACCGATGGATCCGCGCGTGCTTGAGGCGATGATCCCTTATTTTACGCAAAAATTCGGGAACGCGGCAAGTCGTAACCACTCGTTCGGATGGGTAGCTGAAGAAGCCGTGGATTATGCCCGCGAGCAAGTAGCCAAACTGATCGGTGCAAGCGAAAAGGAGATCATTTTCACATCAGGCGCTACCGAGGCCGATAACCTGGCCATCAAAGGCGTTTTTGAGATGTACAAAGACAAAGGTAACCACATTATTACCGCGGTTACCGAACATAAAGCTGTACTGGATACCTGCAAGCACGTTGAAAAGCTGGGCGCCCGGGTTACCTATCTGCCGGTTAAAGCCGATGGCCTGATAGACCTGGCCGAGCTGGAAGCCGCCATGACACCCGAAACCATCCTGATTTCGATCATGTATGGCAACAACGAGATCGGTGTGATACAGCCTGTTAAAGAAATCTCGGCCATCGCACACAAGCATGGGGCTTTATTCATGACCGACGCCACACAGGCAGTTGGAAAGATCCCGGTTGACGTAAATGCCGATGGTATCGACCTGCTGGCTTGTTCAGCGCATAAAATATACGGCCCTAAAGGCGTTGGCGCATTGTACGTTCGCCGCAAGGGACCAAGGGTAAAAGTTACCGCCCAGATGGATGGCGGCGGCCACGAGCGCGGCATGCGTTCGGGTACGCTGAATGTTCCGGGCATCGTTGGTTTTGGCAAAGCTGCCGAACTGTGCTACCAGGAAATGGAAAGCGAAGCGAAGCGCTTGTCGGCTATGCGCGACAGGCTGCAGTCTTCCCTGTTAGAACTGGAAGAAAGCTACGTGAACGGTAACCAGGAACATCGCCTGCCGCATGTAGCCAATATCTCGTTCAAATACGTAGAAGGTGAAGGTTTGATGATGGCGATGAAAGATCTGGCAGTATCTTCGGGTTCGGCCTGTACTTCGGCCTCGCTCGAGCCTTCGTATGTATTGAAAAGTTTAGGCTTGTCGGACGACCTGGCACATTCTTCGATACGTTATGGTTTGGGCAGGTTTACCACCGACGAGGACATCGATTATGCAATCGATGTGACAAAAAAGGCGGTGAATCACCTTCGCGAGCTCTCTCCGCTTTGGGAGATGTTCAAAGAAGGCCTCGACTTGAGTAAGATCGAGTGGGCGGAACACTGATAAGTTGTACGTATGACGTTTTACGTTGTACGTCAATAGCAACAAAAGAAAAGATTAATAAACGTAATACGTATAACGTTCAACGTATAACTAAAAAATAAAGAAATGGCTTATTCAGATAAAGTAATTGATCACTATACCAACCCACGCAACGTGGGCACTTTGGATAAAAGCAGCGCCAAGGTTGGTACCGGTTTGGTGGGTGCACCTGAATGCGGCGACGTGATGCGCCTGCAGATACAGGTTGACGATAACAACGTGATAACTGATGCCAAGTTCAAAACATTTGGCTGCGGCTCGGCTATCGCTTCATCTTCACTGGCTACCGAGTGGCTCAAAGGCAAATCGATAGACGACGCGATGAAGATCGACAACATGGACATCGTTGAGGAATTATCTCTTCCGCCGGTAAAGATCCATTGCTCGGTACTGGCAGAGGACGCTATCAAAGCGGCCATCAACGACTACCGTGTAAAGAACGGCATGGCCCCTATCGAGGCGGCTAAAACACATCATTAATTTAGTGAATGGTGAATAGTCAATAGTGAATACACATCAAACATTCACCATTGACTATTGACCATTGACCATAGACTATCATGGTAACAATAACAGATAAGGCGAAAGGCAAGCTGGATCACCTGATGCAGGATGCAGGATTGGATGAATCCTACTTTCTGCGCGTTTCCGTTAAAGGAGGCGGCTGTTCGGGTTTATCATATAACCTTGATTTTGATAACGAGGAAAGAAAGGGCGACCAGTTTTTCGAAGATAAGGGCATCCGCATGGCCCTGGATATGAAGTCGTTCCTGTATCTTGCCGGCACCGAGCTGGATTTCAGCGACGGGCTGAACGGCAAAGGTTTTAACTTCCACAACCCCAACGCCAGTCGTACCTGCGGCTGCGGCGAGAGTTTCTCGGTTTAATTTTTTAGATTCCACAGATTTTTTTAGAACGGTTACACCGATTTTTAGCGTAAGGCATCGGTGTAATCGTATAAATAATCTGTGTAATCGTCATTCATAATCGGTGTAATCAATCATATATCTGTTTAATCTTCTTTTCATAATCGGTGTAATCATTTTATATTTATCGGTGTAATCGTAATATTAATGAACCAGATAACTGAGCGAAAGACCGTACCGAGCTTAATACGCAACGTTGTTGCCAACATACATCCGGAAACCCACACTTTTATGACCCACAAAGTAAAAGACGAGTGGGTTGAAATATCTTATAAGGAAACCCTGGAAAAAGCCGATGCCATTTCGGCCTGGTTCCTGGAGATCGGAGTAAAAAAAGGCGACCGCCTGGCGCTGATCATTGAAAATGGTCCGGATTATGTTTATTACGACCAGGCTTTACAGCAGATCGGCGCGGTTAATACATCTATATATCCTACCCTTTCTGAAGCTGAGATCGAATATATCCTGAACGATTCAGAAGCCAAAACTATCCTTGTCGGCACGCCGTTCCTGCTCCGCAAAGTATACAAGATCGCCAATAATTGCCCCGCGTTATTAAGGATCATACTGGCCTTTGACGATCTTGAAAAATATGCAGATAAGGGTAAGGTAATGAACCCGGGTATCACCTGCCTGAAAAATGTGATCGGGGAAGGGACAAAAATGCTCGACCAATATCGTCACGCCATCAACAGCGCGCGCGAAGCTATCTTGCCGTCGGACCTTTCCTGCCTGATCTATACTTCTGGCACAACCGGCACGCCTAAAGGCGTAATGCTGACACACTATAACCTGACCGAAAACGTCCGCGCCAGTTTGGAGCAGATACAGGTTCTTGAAAAAACAGATAAGTTTCTTTCATTCCTGCCGCTTTCGCACGTTTTTGAAAGAACGGCGACCTATCACATCTGCCTGTTCGAGGGCTGTACCATCGCGTTTGCGCAAAGCCTCGACCTGCTGGCCAAAAATATGGCCGAAGTAAAACCGACGATCATGTGCTGTGTTCCGCGTTTGCTGGAGCGTATTCACGACCGGGCCATGAAGAACGGCATGTCGGCGGGCGGAGCCAAGACCAAAATATTCGTATGGGCTTTGGGTATTGGCCGCAAATACCGGCTGGCAATTGAAAGCGGGAAAAAGCCGGGCGCGATATTACGCAACCAGCATAAAATAGCCGACCGGCTGGTATTCAGTAAGATAAAGGAACGTACAGGCGGACGGCTGAAATTCCTTATTTCGGGTGGCGGGGCATTGCCCAAAAACATCGGTGAATTTTTTGGCGACCTCGGCATTAAAGTACTGGAAGGATTTGGCCTGACCGAAACCTCGCCTGTAATGGCAGTGACTGAGAACGAGCGCGTCATTTACGGAACGGTGGGCCGCATCATACCGCGTATCGAGGTGGCTATACAAAACGTGGATACGAAACAGATTTACACCATACAAACACACGAATCATTCAAGCCTGATTTCCAGTCGGAAGAGGGCGAGATCATCACCCGCGGGCATTGCGTAATGAAAGGTTACTGGAATAAGCCCGAAGAAACAGCTATGGTGATCGACCCGGAAGGTTGGTTTCATACCGGCGACATCGGTCGTTTCTATAAAGGCAACCTGCAGATCACCGATCGCTTAAAAAATATGCTGGTTAATGCCTACGGCAAGAATGTGTACCCCACCCCGGTTGAAAATACTTACCTGAAAAGCCCGCGGATCGAACAGGTGTTCCTGATCGGCGACAAACGCGAATACATCACTGCCATTATTGTGCCCGCCAAAGAAACTTTACAGGAAACTTTTAAACTCGACGAAGCCTTCTTTGAAAAACCCGATTTATTTATCGAAGACAAGGAGATCGTGGAATGGATAGGCCAGGACATCAAGCGCCTTTCAAACGAACTGGCCAAGTTCGAGCGGATAAAGAACTTTAAAGTTAAGCGCAATCCGTTCAGCATGGACGAAGGCGAGATCACCCCGACGATGAAAGCCAAGCGGAAGGTGATCGAAAAAAAGTACGCCGCGGATATCGACGAAATGTATTTGCAGGAAACGGAGGCGGATTAGAGCCTCCGCTTCTTACCATGGGCTTACGCCTGTTTCCGGGTTATTATCATCACTAAAAAAAACTCCGGTCGGTCCGTCTTCCCCGATGGTTACGTACCTCACAATTCTTTTGGCCGCATCTTCCACGCTACCTGTTCCGCGATGGTCATTGAAATCAGTTGCCGTGTAACCCGGGTCAACTGCGTTAACCTTAAATTTGGTATTTCTGAACTCGTATGCAAGCACAACGGTATAGGCATTCAACGCGCTTTTCGATGGCCCGTATGCGGCTCCCTTTACACTATAGTATTTCCACTTCGGGTCGCTATGCAGTGTCAGCGACGCCAGGCCCGAGGTCACGTTCACGATCCGCGGGGCGTCCGAGTTTTTGAGCAGATCGAGAAAAGTCTGCGTAACTTCGATCACCCCAAAAAAATTGGTGTCGAATACCTCTCTTATCACATCGATATTAACCGTAGAAGCCGTTTGGGGAACTGCACCCCTGATGCCCGCATTGTTGATCAGCACATCAAGCGACTGCAGTTTTTTCCCTAATTCTTTACGTGCCGATGCTATGGATTTTGCGTTGCTTACGTCGATCTGTATAGCTTCCACATTGTTCAGTCCTTCGGCCTTTAATTTCCCGGCGGCCTCCCACCCTTTTTGCAGGTGGCGGCTACCGAGGTAAACAAAGTATCCCTGTTGTAATAGTTGTCGTGCGGCTTCAAAGCCAATGCTTTTATTGGCGCCTGTGATCAATACTGTTTTCATTGCCGGTCTTCTGATTTATTAATAACGTCCCGTGCATCGCGTATACTCCAATGTTCGGTGTATTTACCATTCTTTAACCTGATTATATCGATGATTTGGATCTCCACCTCTTTCATGCT
>JAFDZK010000266.1 GCA_018267005.1 Bacteroidota bacterium | reverse complement strand
GGATTATACCGGCACCGGCAACACCCTTAACGCCAATTTGCCGAATGTGCTGCGCCTTATGATGGACAGCCTGCGTTATTGGATACTGGAGATGCATGTGGATGGTTTTAGGTTCGACCTGGCCGCAACCCTTGCACGGGAGCTCCACGAGGTAAACCGGCTTAGCGCTTTTTTTGATATTATACACCAGGACCCGGTGATTTCGCAGGTAAAGCTGATAGCCGAGCCCTGGGACATTGGCGAGGGCGGCTACCAAATAGGAAAATTTCCGCCCGGCTGGGGTGAGTGGAATGGAAAGTACCGCGACATTATCCGGGAGTACTGGAACGGTTCGGAAGGTGTCCTTGGTGAATTTGCTAACCGTATTACAGGCAGCGCCGACTTATACCAGGATTACCGGAGGCCTACAGCCAGCATCAACTTCATCACCGCGCATGACGGTTTTACGCTGACAGACCTTGTTTCCTACAACGAAAAGCACAACGAAGCTAATGGCGAAAACAATAACGACGGCGAAAGTCACAACCGGTCAAATAACTATGGCGTTGAAGGGTCCACAGATGACGCCGCCATCAACGAGTTGCGGAACAGGCAGAAAAGGAATTTTTTGGCGACCCTTTTCCTTTCGCAGGGCGTGCCTATGCTGCTGGCCGGCGACGAAATAGGCCGGACGCAGCAAGGCAACAACAACTCCTATTGCCAGGACAATGAGATATCGTGGATCGATTGGTCGAAAGCGGATAACGATCTGCTGGAATTCACCAGCAAGCTGATCCATTTGAGGCAGAGTCATGCGGCTTTTTCGCGAAAGAACTGGTTTAGGGGCGAGCCGGTAAAAGGCGACGGTATAGAAGACATCGCGTGGTTTCAGCCTGATGGCTCGAAAATGACCGCCGAGCATTGGAACCAGGATTTCGCCAGGTCCATAGCCGTTTTTCTCAACGGCCACGGACTGCATGCGGTAAACTCCGAAGGGGAAAAAGTGATAGACGATAACTTTTACATCATTTTTAACGCCAGCGACCAGGCTATGGAGTATAAGCTGCCCGATGAAAAATATGCCCCGAATTGGCACATCATTTTCGATACGGCGCGGTATAGCCAGGAAGAAGGCCAGCAAAAATATAAGGCCAACGAAAAGATCATGATTGACGGACGCTCGGTCATACTACTGCAGCATCAGTTGATCAAAGAAGAAAGTAAAAAGGATGCGTAGGAGAAATATCGGGCTGAATATTATAGACGGGCGCGCAGAAGTATCGGTATGGGCTCCGTTTGCTAAAACGGTGGCGTTGGAAACTGAAGCAGGGAAGGTGGTTCCGCTTGAAGCTGCCGGATATGGGCATTGGCAAGCAACCACCGATGCCATAAGTATTGGCGAACATTACCTGTTCGTACTGGACGGTGATAAAAAATTACCTGACCCAGCCTCGTTATCGCAGCCCGATGGCGTCCATGGCCCCTCCCAACACATTAATATCAGCGATTTTGAATGGACAGATGCCGGTTGGATAAATCCGCCGCTTAGTGACTATATTTTTTACGAGCTGCACACAGGTACGTTTTCTGCGGCAGGCAATTTTAAGGGTATCATTGAAAAGCTGGATTACCTGGTCGGCCTGGGTATCACGGCTGTCGAGATCATGCCGGTAGCGCAATTTCCGGGTGAACGTAACTGGGGTTACGACGGCGTTTTCCCCTTCGCCGTGCACAACAGCTACGGCGGCGCGGCGGGATTACAGCAATTGGTCGACGCCTGCCATAAGAACGGGTTAGCGGTTGCGCTTGACGTGGTTTATAATCACCTCGGGCCGGAAGGCAATTACCTGTCGCAATACGGGCCTTACTTTACCGAAAAGTATAAAACACCCTGGGGCAATGCGGTAAATTTCGACGATGCGTGGTGCGACGGGGTACGGCAGTTTTTTATTGAAAATGCGTTGATGTGGTTCAGGGATTTTCATATCGACGCCCTTCGGTTGGATGCTGTGCATGCCATTAAGGACTTTAGTCCGACACATATACTGAAAGAGATCAGCGAAAACGTCGGCCAGTTGACGAAGGAAACAGGGAAGCAGTATCATCTGATAGTGGAGTGCGATCTGAACGACCCGCGGTATATCGATCCGCTGAAAAAAAGCGGTTACGGTATCGATGCGCAGTGGACGGATGAATTCCACCATGCTTTACGGGTAAGCGCGGGCCAGCAGCGGCATGGCTATTATTCCGACTTCAGCGGTATTGCCGACCTGGCAAAAGCTTACCGCGACGCCTATGTATATACCGGCCAATTTTCGGAGCAGCGGCATAAGAAATTTGGTGTCGCGGCAAGCAATCCCGGCGAGCAGTTTATTGTGTTTTCGCAAAACCACGACCAGGTGGGGAACAGAATGCTCGGTGAACGAACAAGCGCGCTGGTGAGTTTTGAGATGCAAAAATTAATGGCAGGAGCGGTTATAGTTGCGCCGTTTTTGCCGCTGCTGTTCATGGGCGAGGAGTGGGCGGCTTCGTCGCCTTTCCAATATTTTGTCAGCCACACCGACAAGGAGCTGATTAAATCGGTGCAAAAAGGCCGCAGGGAAGAGTTTAAGGAATTTCATGCCGAAGGCGAGGCGCCCGACCCGCAGTCTGAAGACACTTTTTATCGTTCAAAACTGAACTGGAGCGAGTTGGCGAATGAATCCCACCGGATCATGCTGAACTATTATAAGGCACTGATCAGGCTGAGAAAGAGCAGCCCGGTTCTGCAGGCTCATGACCGAAAGAATATAAAAGTCGATTTTAATGAACAAGATCAAACGTTGACCCTGCACCGGTGGAATAAAAAACATGCCGTGCTGTGCCTGATGAATTTTTCGGGCGAACCGCAGGCAGTCACCATAAATGACGCCAAAAAGAAATGGCAAAAAATATTTGACTCGTCCGAAACGCAATGGGCCGGGCCGACAGGCGAACCTGAACTGATCATGATCGGCAGCGAATTCGTCGTTCAACCCGAGTCGATCATTATTTATTCCTGCGATCATGTATAATCCTGTTGCTACTTACCGGATACAGTTTCACAAAGGATTTACCTTTTCAGATTTTGAGAAGATAATCCCTTACCTGGCCAAGTTGGGTATTCGAACCATTTACGCATCACCTATTTTCGAGGCGGTTCCCGGGAGCATGCATGGCTATGACGTGACCGATCCGCTCAACATCAATCCTGAGATCGGCACACTTCAGCAGCTAAGGTCGATCAGTAAAAAATTAAAAAAACTTGGTATTGGCTGGCTGCAGGATATTGTGCCTAACCACATGGCGTTTCATCCCGGCAATAAATGGCTGATGAATGTGCTCGAATATGGGCGCGAATCCGATTATGCCGGTGTCTTTGATATTTTTTGGAACAGCCCTGTATATGATGGTAAGCTAATGGTGCCTTTCCTCGGTAAGCCGTTGGACGACGTCATAGCGGCTAAAGAGCTCAAATTAGCCTGGGCTGACAAGCCGGTTTTGGATTACTTCGGGCAGCAATATCCCATATGCCGGGCTTCGTATGAAGAATGGTATACCGGCAGCGCCGGTCAAAAGTCTTTTATCAAAAAAGTTAATGATGATCCGGAGTTGCTGAGAAAGATTGTTTATAGTCAGCACTATCAACTCTGCTACTGGCAGGAAACGGATAACCGGATCAATTTCAGGCGCTTCTTTACGGTCAACGGGCTTATTTGCCTGAGTATGCAGGAAAGGGAGGTGTTTGAACGCTATCACGTATTGATAAAAAAGCTGGTTAAAGAAGGCATCGTCCAGGGTTTGCGCGTCGATCACATCGATGGGTTATATGATCCTAAAGCTTACCTGGAGCGGCTGCGTGAACTGGCCGGGCCGGACACGTATATTATCGTCGAGAAGATATTGGAGGAAGGCGAGCAATTCCCTGCCCGCTGGCCCGTGCAGGGCAATACGGGATACGACTTCCTGGCAACGGTGAATAACCTGTTCACCTGCCGGTCGAATAAAGCAGTGTTCGCCGAATTTTACAGGTCGATCGATCCGGAACATACGCCGGTCAGCGAGCAGGTATTCCAAAAGAAGCGTTTTATTTTGGATAATAATATGCAGGGTGAGCTGGAGAACCTCCGGCGCCTTTTTTTTGATATGCAGCTTGCAGGCGACGACGAAACCGGGCATATCGGGCAGGATATTTTTAAAAAAGCTATCGCGGAAATATTGGTGCGCTGCCCGGTTTACCGCTTTTATGGTAACATCATGCCGTTGCCCGACGACGATGCGGCAGCGATGGAGACGTTGCTTAGGGAGACCAGTAAAAATAACCCCCTGCTGAGCAGTGTTAACGATGTGCTGGAAGATTGCCTGCTGCTTAAACCCAAGGTCGCTGACGAGGATTACCGCCGCCGGGCATCGCATTTTTACCTGCGCCTGATGCAGTTTACCGGCCCGCTGATGGCCAAAGGTGTCGAGGATACGCTGATGTACACCTACAACCGCTTTGTGGATCATAACGAAGTAGGGGATTCGCCCGATTCATTTGGCCTGAAGACAGCGGAGTTTGACAGGCTCATGCAAAACCGGCAGCAGCTTTGGCCCTTGTCTATGAGCGCTTCATCGACGCATGACACCAAGCGCGGGGAGGATGTGCGGGCCAGGCTAAACGTTTTGAGCGACCTCGGAGATGAATGGATCGAACAGGTTGGGGAATGGCGAAAGCTAAATCAGCATTTAAAAGCCGATGATGCGCCTGATGCCAACGACGAATATTTTATTTATCAAACTGTCATCGGCGCCCACCCTATGCCGGGAAGCGATAAGGATAACTTCGATGCCCGATTGCAGGAGTACCTGGTAAAGGCCTTGCGCGAAGCAAAAAGAAATTCGAATTGGGCGCAGCCGGATGAGAAATATGAAGAAGCCGCCAAAAAACTCGCTGTCGGGTTGCTCGATACGAAAAATAAGTTCCGGAAAAGTTTTGAGGGCTTTCATCGCCGCGTTTCCGACCTTGGTATTGTTAATTCTTTGGCTCAAACGCTACTGAAATATACCTGCCCCGGTGTGCCCGACCTTTACCAGGGTTGTGAATTGTGGGACCTTAGTTTGGTCGACCCGGACAACCGCCGGCCCGTGGATTTTTCAGTAAGAGAAAGCCTTTTGAATGGAGCGATTGAATGGAAGCAGTTGTGGGAACGGCGTTACAACGGCCATATTAAACAGGCGCTGATCTTAAAGCTATTGCAGGTTCGTAAAGCCGGCGCTGCCATATTTGAGCAAGGAGAATACATCCCGGTAGAAGTTAAAGGAAAGTACAAAAAGAACGTTTATGGCTTTGCCCGGCACTTCCAGGGGGCCTGGTTTTTAGCGGTTATAGCGCTGCATATAGCCGGGATCGCCGCGAATAACGATCCCATGCAATTGGATTGGGAAGATACTAGGGTAATCGTGCCTGAAGGCGCTCCCTTATCCTGGCGGAATGTGCTGACAGGCGCAAGCGGATACAGCGCGAAGGGCATCAGTGCAGGGACGTTGTTTAGCGATGTCCCGGTGGCGCTGCTGCAACTACAGCCGCCTAAAAACGACCGAAGCGCCGGTATTTTGCTGCATATTACGTCGTTGCCTTCACCTTTCGGCATAGGTGACGTGGGGCCGCAGGCTCACCGTTTCGCCGATTTTCTCTATCACAGCCGCCAAAAGTACTGGCAAATGCTGCCTGTAAATCCCATTAGTGCGGGCGCCGGGTATTCGCCCTATAGCGCTACTTCGGCTATGGCGGGCAATGTGCTTTTAATAAGCCCCGAATTGCTGGTACAAAAGGGTTTGTTAACTGAAGATGATCTGAAAAAGTATCCGGCAAATGGCGAACAGGTTGATTTCAACCGGGCGACTGCGATCAAAAAGTCATTAT
>JAFDZK010000265.1 GCA_018267005.1 Bacteroidota bacterium | reverse complement strand
GGAAATAAGGTTGCGTTAGTAAACGCGCAAAATAACCTGAATGCGGTCAGGCTCAATTTATTTCAATTGATGAATATACCTTACCAGCCGGAAACCAGGTTTGAACCGTTGAACGCCGAAGACCTTACCGGAGACAACGGCGCCGACCCTGACAAAGTTTATCAAACGGCATTGCAACAGTTCGCCGCGGTAAAGGCGGCTACTTTGCATCGTGAGGCCAGTGAAAAAAATGTAAGTTCTGTAAGGGGGCAGTTATTTCCAACAATCACGTTTGGCGGCGGAGTTTCGACCGCATATTCCAATACTGCGCAACGATCCATCATGATCGATTCGGCCACGGTATTTCAAAATATACCCTATAACCAGCAGTTGAAGAATAACTATAACTCGTCAATCTACGTGAGCCTGAATATCCCGATCTTTACCAATGGTTACAGGCGCAATACGCTGTCGAAGGCTAAACTCAATTTGCTAAACTCAAGGGATGTGGAGGAAAATACCAAAATAGTGCTGAAGCAAAACATCGAACAGGCTTATTACAACATGACGGCCGCATATAAACGCTACCAGGCGCTGCTTTCGCAGGTAAAGGCTTACACGGAAAGTTACCGCATTTACAAGATACGTTTTGACGCAGGGGTGCTGACGTCGGTCGATCTGATCATCGCTAAAAATAACCTCGACGGCGCGACATACAACCTGATCAGCGCGAAATACGATTACTTTATCGATAGCAAAATCCTCGACTATTACCAGGGTAAATTAACTCTTCAATAGGAATAAATTTATTTGCAAATAACATCGATATTTTCTGAAATTTATTCCCAGATAAACCCAGATATCCGGCAGGTACAAACATCCATTTGGATTGATACCCGCCGGATATTTCCATTTAAATGGCGCGCCTAAACTTCATTCTCATAGCATTTCGACCTGTTATTCCCCAATTTAAATAAGCTGTATTCCCCAAATAGGAATAAATGTTAAACAAACATTTTATTTTTCATGCTGCCGGTTTATATTTGTGTGAACCAATACAAATCGAATCCATCTGGTTATGAGAAAGACATTGTGGGCATGCGCAATTCTAAGTTTATTCTTCCTGGTATCCTGTTCAAAAAAAAGCGATACGCAAAATACGCCGTCGCCTCTAACTTACACGCCGCCGGCCGTATCTTCCAGCTTTGCCAAGGGCGCCGACATTAGCTGGGTAACCCAGATGGAAGCCTCGGGCTACAAATTTTATGATAAAAATGGGCAGCCACAGGACCTGTTCGCTTTGATGAAAGGCCTTGGGTTTAACGCTATCAGGCTGCGTGCCTGGGTGAACCCTTCGGACGGCTGGTGCAATACGCCCGATCTTGTTAAAAAAGCGCTGCGCGCTCAAAACGCCGGCATGAAGGTCATGATCGATTTCCATTACGCCGATAGTTGGGCCGATCCCGGCAAGCAGCCGAAACCTGTTGCCTGGGCTTCACTGGATTTTAATACATTGGTTGGCACACTGCACGATTATACCGTGCACGTGATGGATACCCTGAAAACTGCCGGCGTTATCCCCGCATGGGTGCAGGTTGGCAACGAGGTGGACGACGGCATGCTTTGGGAAGACGGTCGCGCATCGACGCATATGGCCAATTTTGCGGCTTTGGTCAATGCAGGTTACCAGGCAGTTAAGTCGGTTAGCAGCACTACACAGGTTATTGTGCACGTGTCCAACGGTTATGACAACACGCATTTCCAATGGCTGTTTGACGGTTTAAAAAACAACGGTGCCAAATGGGATATCATCGGGATGTCGTTATACCCATCGACCAGCAATTATTCCACTTTGGATGCCGAATGCCTTTCGAACATCAATACATTGGTTTCACGTTACGGTACGCCGGTAATGATCTGCGAAGTGGGGATGCAGGCTTCTGACTCATCGGATAGCCGGGCTTTCTTAACGGATATAATCAGCAAAGTAAATAGCGTTAGCGGGGGAAACGGCCTTGGGGTGTTTTACTGGGAACCTGAAGCCTACAACTGGCAAAATTACGGCCTTGGCGCTTTTGATAGTTCCGGCAAGCCGACTATTGCGTTGGATGCATTTGGTGGTAATTAAGGCAGGGCCGCAGTGATCACCGTAACCAATATCATGCATACGCCGATGATAAGAGAATAACTCACCGTTATTCCGATCATCTTGGTTATCGTCCGGAAACCGCTCCGATGATATACCGCGCGCAGCGATTTGTAGAGGTACACAGCGCCTATAATTAGCTGGACGGTCATCAGCCCATTGATGGCTTGTTTCCAGTCGCCGGGCATCAACAGTTCCAGGCTGATGACGATGGCGGAAAACAAAAACCAGAAGCAATGAAAATGGAACGCATAGATGAGGTGTTCCACATAAAATTTATGATTTTTCCTGAACGCGATCTGTAACAGCCAGGCAAATATAGGCAGCAGCACAAACATCATTTTCGGAATATTGTGCTCAACTTCTCCGACAAAAACTTCAGCCGCCCTTGGGCCGTATTTTTCGCGGTACTCATAAGATTTCCTGCTCACATAATTTCCTATAAAGCCATCACGCTGAGCTGGCGGTAACTTTTTTTGCGTTTCAAGGTATTGCGCATAGGTCGTGTCGTTCGGTATCCGTTGTCCGTTCACTATCCGGGCGGGCGAGGGCTTGTAGCTAATTTTAATGCTCCGGTCAGCATTTTTCGATTGAAAAGCAACCAGGAAATACACTACACTGATAAAGATGTACATTTTTACCGGGTGCAGGTACCTTACGCGCCGGCCGGCCATGTATTCGTTGGTCAGGAACCCTGGTCTGAATAATAAAGGCTTTAATGTGCCGAAAAACTGGTGGTCAAAATGAAAGTAATCGCTTATAGCATGGCTCATCATGTGGCCGAAGCTTTCTTTGATCTGCAGGTTTTCCTGGCCGCAGTTATGACAAAAATGCCCTTGCAGCGTTGTTCCGCAGTTTAAACAATCGTTTTCTTTGCGATAATGCTTTTTCATGTGATCGGGCGGCTACCCGAAAATAAGAAATTGTTTTTGATTATTTCAGGCGTGCCCGATAGCATGTTTCAAAGCAGCGTTATGCTTGTATCTGAATACGAACGGAAAGATACAGGCGATCACCAACGCATACGATGCAAAGCAAAGCCAGATGCCGTGCCAGTTTTTGCTGTGATCCGGCAGGGTGAAGAATTTATCGATAATAACGCCGCTGGTAAAGCTGCCGAACAATGCGCCGAAGCCGTTTACCATCATCATAAATACGCCTTGCGCACTGCCCCTGATCTCCGGTGTGGTCTGCGTTTCGACAAATAACGAACCCGAAATATTAAAAAAGTCGAATGCCATACCGTAAACAATGCACGATAAAACGATCATCCATAGGCCTCCATCAGGATCACCCAAGGCAAAAAGCCCAAAACGTAGTACCCAGGCCAGCATGCTGAACAGCATCACGTATTTGATCCCGAATTTTCTCAGGAAGAAGGGTATAGCCAGGATAAACAAGGTTTCGGATACCTGGGATATAGACATGATGATTGCCGGATATTTTACCGTTACCAGGTCCTTGTATTGAGGCACGTTTTCAAAATCGTGAAGAAAGGTATCGCCATAGGCATTGGTCAACTGCAAGGCTGCGCCCAGCAGCATGGAAAATGCAAAGAAAATAGCAAAACGTGGTGTTTTGAATAAAGTAAAAGCTTTTAGTCCAAGCAGATCGACGATTGATTTTTTATCGCTTGTCTTCATTAGCGGAGGACATTTCGGCAGGGTAAAGGCATACAAACCTAAGAGAATAGCTACGGCCGACGCGATGTAAAATTGATTGGGCGAGATCTCGTTATGCGTCAAACTTACAACCCATAGTGCGACGATAAATCCAACGGTGCCCCATGTTCGGATAGGAGGATATTCTTTTACAACATCGATGTTTTCCTTTTTCAGCGCCGAATAAGCAACGGTAATGGACAATGATATTGTCGGCATATAGAACACCATATTCAGCAGCATGACCCAGAAAAATGCAATGGGGTTGTTGATCATTGGCAACGTAATCAGTGACAAGCCGCCCATTATGTGCATGATACCGTAAAGCTTTTCGGCATTGATCCACTTATCGACAATAATGCCGGTCAGGGCGGGCATGAAGATCGCCGAAATGCCCATTGTCGAAAAAATGGCGCCAAATTCCGCACCCGACCAATGTTTATTCTGAAACCAGTATGCGCCTATGGTAAGCAGCCACGAACCCCAGACAAAATACTGCATAAAATTCATCAGGGTAAGGCGCAGCTTGATGCTCATAAGGCTTAAGATATGAGATTTGAGATAGGAGATGTGAGATATAAAAACGGAGGCTGTGAAGCGATATGAAGATTTTCAATAAAAACGTTTCTCTCAAATCTCATATCTCAAATCTCTCATCTAATCAAGAGGCTTTTCGCCGGTTCAGCTCGTCGCGTATTTTGGCGGCTTTTTCGTAGGCTTCTTCGCCTAACGCTTCCTGCAGTTTCGTTTTTAATTCATCATTGCTCAGTGAAGCGTAACCGCTGGCTGAGGATGTAACAGACTTTTCTTCGGTCGCGGCATCGGCCATGTTTTCGAGGTAAACAAAGTCGTTCCCTTCGATTACGATACCGGCAGATGAAAGAATAAATTCATAAGTATAAATAGCACAGTCGAACCTTACTGCCATCGCAATTGCGTCCGAAGTACGGGCGTCTATTTCAATAGTTTTCTTGCCGTCCGAGCAGATCAGCTTGGAATAAAATATACCGTCGACAAGGTTATAAATGATAACTTCCTGGATAACAATATTGAACGCCTGGGCAAAATTTTTGAACAGGTCGTGTGTAAGCGGCCTGCTGGGTGTCATCTTCTCTATTTCGATGGCTATGGCCTGCGCCTCAAAGCTTCCGATAATGATCGGCAGCCTGCGCCGGCCGCTGATCTCGCCCAAAACCAGGGCATAAGCGCCGGATTGTGTCTGGCTGTAAGATAGTCCGACGATATCCAGCTTTATTTTTTTCATATTGTTGCCCATCACTGCAAACCTTTTTATGCCGAAGCTTTATAATCCTTTACTGCTGCTATCAATTTAGGCAGCACTTCAAACGCGTCACCTGTAATGCCGTAGTCAGCTACTTTAAAAAACGGCGCTTCGGGGTCTTTGTTGATGACAACGATAACTTTTGATGAACTTACACCCGCCAGGTGCTGTATAGCGCCCGAAATTCCGACTGCAATATACAAATTTGGGCTGATAGCTATGCCCGTTTGGCCGACGTGTTCGCTGTGAGGCCTCCACCCGGCGTCTGAAACCGGTTTTGAACATGCCGTAGCGGCGCCCAATAAGCCGGCCAGTTCTTCGATCAGGCCCCAATTTTCAGGCCCCTTCATCCCACGGCCGCCGGAAACGACGATCTCCGCATCAGGCAATGAAACCTTATCGGTAGATTGCACGATCTCTTTGATCATGGTTTTAAAGTCCGAATCTTTAACCCCGGCTGTAAAGTCCTCTGTAGTTCCAGCAGCTTGTTTTTCAACAAGTTTATACGAGTTCGGCGTCAAAGAGATCACCTTATTGACTGATGTGAGCTGAACCGTTGCGAATGCTTTGCCTGAAAAGGCCGTTTTCCGCACGGTGAATTTGTCGCACGATATTTCGGGTAGGGAAACTGCTCCATCGGCAACGCCGGCCTGCAATTTAACACCGATACGAGGTGCAAGACCACGGCCGGAGAAAGAGTTTGACAGTACTACAATATCGGCGTTTTCTTTTTTTGCAGCCTCCGCAATGACTGATGCATAGGCCTGGTTTACAAATTGTTTCAGTTTATCGTTAGAAACATTCAGTATCTTATCGGCGCCGTATTTGCCAAGCG